>DASWBQ010000438.1:0-6256 GCA_036390535.1 Gemmatimonadales bacterium
GTCCTCCGCGCCTACTACGGCGGGGTGCTGGCGCGCGAGAAGGTCGGGGCCCTCGAGGCAGGGCACGCGGCCGCGCAGAGCTACGTGAAGCTGGCCCAGTCGCTCCACGAGCAGGGCCTGGTGACCCGCTCCGACGCGCTGCTGGCCCAGGTCAAGGCGGGCGAAGTCGAGGCCCAGCTGCTCGACGCCCGCGGCGACCTCGGCCTCGCGACCCGCCAGCTGGCGCTGGCGATGGGCACACCCGACGACACCGCCTTCGCGCTGCCGGGTTCGCTGCCGGACGTGCAGGAGATCGAGACGATGGCCGTGGCCCCAGACACCGTGCTGGTGCGGGCCGACCTGACCGCCGCCCGCCTGGGGATGGAAGCCGCCAACCAGGACGTGACCCGGACCAGGGCGCTGCTGCTGCCGCGGGTGAACGCCTTCGGGCGCTACGACTGGAACACCCCCGACACGCCCTTCGGCGGCAAGGCCGCCTGGACGGTCGGGGTGATGGCGAGCTGGTCGTTCTTCAGCGGTTACGGCGAGTTCGCCGAGCAGCGGGTCGCCAAGGCCCGGGCGGCGCAGGCGGGGGCGATGGCCGAGGCTGCCGAGGCGCAGGCCCGGCTGGACGTGGCGACCCGGCGGAAGGAACTGGACGTGGCGCTGGCCACGGTGGCGATCGCGGAGCGGGCGGTGGCGCAGAGCGCCGAGGCGCGGCGGATCGTGGCGCGGAAGTACGAAGGCGGGCTGGCGACGGTGACCGAGCTGCTGGAGGCCAACGCGCTCGAGACCCGGAGCCGGCTGGAGCGGTCGGCCGCGACCTACCGCGCCCTGGTGGCGGCGGCGGCGTGGCGGCAGGCCCTGGGTGGCGATGGCACCGAACTGACAACGCTCGACGGCGACGGGAACTGAGATGACGACGATGCGGCGGACTTTGATGATGATCGCGGCCACAGTGGCCGCCGGCGTGGTGGCAGCCGGGTGCGGCGGCGCCGAGGAACCAGCGCCCGCGGCGGTGGCGCCGGTCAGCGGCACCGCGGTGGCGGTAACCGACACCATGCTCCCCGACGTCTTCGAGGCGAGCGGGGTGGCCGAGCCGATCCAGCGCGCCATGGTGGGCACCAAACTGATGGCCCGGGTGACCGAGGTGCTGGTGAAGGAGGGCGACCGGGTCAGGGCCGGCCAGGTGCTGCTGCGGCTGGATGCCCGCGACATCACCGCCAAGGGCGCCCAGGCGCAGGCGGGGATCGGGGCGGCGGAAGCGATGCACCAGGAAGCGCTGGCGCAGGCGACCCGGATCCGGGCGCTCTATGCCGACAGCGCGGCCCCGAAAGCCCAGCTTGACGCGGTGGAAGCGGGGCTGGCCCGGGCCGAAGCGGCGGTGTGGCAGGCCCGCGCGGCCGGCGAAGAGCTGGACGCGGTCGGCGACTACGCGACCCTCCGGGCGCCGTTCGCCGGGATCGTGACCCAGCGGATGGTGGACGTCGGCGCCTTCGCTGCGCCGGGCCAGCCGCTGGTGATGGTGGAGGACCAGTCGAGCCTCCGGATCTCGGTGACGGCGGCGCCCGACGCGGTGCGCGGGGTGACCCGTGGGCAGCTGCTCGAGGGGACGGTGGCGGGACACGCGGTGACGGCGACGGTGGAAGGCGTCGCCTCGGCGCCGGGCGGCCACGTGGTGACGGTCAACGCGATCGTGGCGAACACGGAGGACGCGGCCTTCGCCGGGTCGGCGGCGACGCTGGCCCTGCCGATGGGAGTGCGGCGGGTGATCACGGCGCCGGCGGCGGCGGTGGTGCGCGAGGGCGACCTGACCGGGGTCCGGGTGAAGACGGCGACGGGCGCGGACCTCCGCTGGGTGCGGATCGGCCGCGAGCGCGGCGGGCAGGTGGAGATCCTCTCGGGGCTCTCGGCCGGGGACCAGGTGATCGTGCCCGCCGGCACGGCGGAAGGGAAGTAACATGGGCATCGCGGGACGGATCGCCTCGGGCTTCCTCAATTCGAAGCTGACGCCGCTGGTGACGGGGGCGTCGCTGCTGGTGGGCCTGTTGGCCCTGATGGCGACGCCGCGGGAGGAAGAGCCGCAGATCTCGGTGCCGATGATCGACGTGATCGCGGTGCTGCCGGGGGCGGGGCCCTCGGAGATCGAGAACCTGCTGACCCGCCCGATCGAGCGGCGGATGTGGGAGATCCCGGGCGTCGAGTACGTGTACGGCATGGCCGGCGAGGCGATGACGCTGGTGACGGTGCGCTTCAAGGTCGGCGAGGACCAGGAGGCGAGCGTCACCAAGGTCCACGCCAAGCTGATGGCGGCGATGGACCAGGCCCCGGCCGGGGCGCTGCCGCCGCTGGTGAAGCCGCACTCGATCGACGACGTGCCGATCCTGACGCTGACGCTGCACGGCGAGGGCTACGGCTCCAACGACCTTCGCCAGCTGGCGCTGCACCTCGAGGACGAGATCCGGACCATCCCGGACGTCTCGGAGACCTTCGTGTCGGGGGGCGAGCCGCGGCAGTTCCGGGTGACGCTCGACCCGGCCCGGCTGGCGGCGAGCGGAGTGACGCCGGGCGAGGTGATGATGGCGCTCCGGGGCGCCAACGTCCGGCTCCCCGCCGGGGAGTTCAGCCAGGGGAACCGCACCGCGCTGGTGAGCGTGGGGGCGCCGCTGACGACCGTGGCCGAGGTGGGGAGCGTGGTGGTGAGCAGCCGGGGCGGCCGGCCGGTGTACCTCCGGAACGTGGCCGAGATCGCCGACGGCTTCGGCGAGCCGACCAGCTACGTGACCCACCGGTCGCGCGACGCGGCCGACGGGGCCCAGGCGGTGACGATCGCGGTGGCCAAGCGGCGCGGCGCCAACGCCGCGGTGGTGGCGCACGGGGTGCTGGAGCGAGTCGAGGCAAGCCGGGGCCGGCTGCTGCCGGCGTCGGTGCAGGTGGACGTCACCCGCGACTACGGGGAGACGGCCACCGAGAAGGCCGACGAGCTGATCCTCCACCTGATCATCGCCACGCTGTCGGTGACGGCGCTGATCTGGCTGTTCCTGGGGTGGCGCGAGGCGCTGGTGGTGCTGGTGGCGGTGCCGGTGACGCTGGCCCTGACGCTGTTCGTGTACTACGCGCTGGGGTACTCGCTCAACCGGATCACCCTGTTCGCGCTGATCTTCTCGATCGGGATCCTGGTGGACGACGCCATCGTGGTGGTGGAGAACATCTACCGCCACCTGCAGATCGGCGGCCGGACGCCGGAGGCGGCGGCGGTGGAGGGGGTGGACGAGGTCGGCAATCCGACCATCCTGGCCACCTTCACGGTGATCGCCGCGATCCTCCCGATGGCTTTCGTCTCGGGGCTGATGGGCCCCTACATGCGGCCGATCCCGGTGGGCGCCTCGGCGGCGATGCTGGCCTCGCTGGCGGTGGCGTTCATCGTGACGCCGTGGCTGGCGCTCCGGCTGCTCAGGGGGCACGTCACCCACGTGGACGCGCCGGCGGACCGGACGCACGAGCCGGAGGAGACCACCGGGTTCGCGCGGTTCTACGAGCGGCTGATGGCGCCGCTGCTCAACGACCAGAAGCGGCGGTTCGGCTTCTACGGGGTGGTGGTGCTGCTGCTGCTGGGCTCGGTGGGGCTGATCGCGGTGCGGCTGGTGGAAGTGAAGATGCTGCCCTTCGACAACAAGTCGGAGTTCCAGGTGATCCTGGACTTCCCCGAGGGGACCACGCTGGAGACGTCGCACGCGGCGGCCTCCGAGGTCGCGGGCTACCTGCACAGCGTGCCCGAGGTGCGCCACGTGCAGACGTACGCCGGGACGGCGGCGCCGTTCAACTTCAACGGCCTGGTGCGGCACTACTTCCTGCGCCGGGGCGGCCAGGTGGCCGACCTGCAGGTGAACCTGCTCCCCAAGGGCGAGCGCGACCGGCAGAGCCACGACATCGCGGTGGCGGTGCGGCCGTCGGTCGACTCGATCGCGCGGCGCTACGGCGCCAGCGCCAAGATCGCCGAGATCCCGCCGGGGCCGCCGGTGCTCTCCACCGTGGTGGCGGAGATCTACGGGGCCAGCGACAGCGTCCGGCTCGAGGCGGCGCGGCAGGTGAAGGCGGTGCTGGCGTCCACCGAAGGGGTGGTGGACGTGGACTGGACGGTGGAGGCGCCGCAGACCAAGTGGCGGTTCCGGGTGGACCGGGTCCGGGCGGCGGAAGCCGGCGCCAACGTGGAGCAGCTGAGCCAGACGCTGGCGCTGGCGCTCTCGGGACAGGCGGCGGGCCTGGCGGCGTCCCCGACGGCGCGCGAAGGGGTGGCGATCGTGCCGCGGCTGGGGCTCGCGTCCCGGTCGTCGGTGGAGGCGCTGCTGGCGGTGCCAGTGGCGACGATGATGGGCCCGCAACCGCTGGCGCGGTTCGTCACCGTGGACTCGACCAGCCAGGAGATTTCCCGGTACCGGAAGAACCTCCGGCCGGTGATCTACGTGACCGGCGACGTGGCCGGCTCGGTGGAAGCGCCGGTGTACGCCATCCTGGCGATGAACCGGCGGCTCGACAGCATCCGGGTGCAGGGGGCGGAGATCGTCCGCTACAACGCGGCGCAGCCGGACCAGCTGGACGAGACGGCGATGAAGTGGGACGGCGAGTGGCAGATCACCATCGAGGTGTTCCGCGACCTGGGGATCGCCTTCGCGGTGGTGCTGGTGCTGATCTACGTCCTGGTGGTGGGGTGGTTCCAGTCGTTCACGGTGCCGCTGGTGATCATGGCGCCGATCCCGCTGACGTTGATCGGGATCCTGCCGGGTCACGCGGCCAGCGGGGCGTTCTTCACCGCCACCTCGATGATCGGGATGATCGCCCTGGCGGGGATCATCGTCCGGAACTCGATCCTGCTGGTGGACTTCATCCAGCTGGCCCAGGAGCGGGGGCGGAGCCTCCGCGAGGCGGTGCTGGAGGCGGGGGCGGTGCGGTTCCGGCCGATCGCGCTGACGGCGGCGGCGGTGGTGGTGGGCGGGATCGTGATGGTGCTCGACCCGATCTTCCAGGGGCTGGCGGTGGCGCTGATGAGCGGGGCGGTGGTGGCGACGCTGCTGACGATGGTGGTGGTGCCGCTGCTGTACTGGGAGCTGATGAGTCGAAAGTCGTAAGTCGTAAGTCGAAGGAAGTGAAGAGTGCAACGTGACAAATAAAAGGGAGCCTTCCGGCATGACCGATACCGCATTGCAGACCCAGTACGTCATCCGGCGGTTCGCCGGGGTCTTCGTCCTCGCCTCGCTGGCGCTGGGGTGGTGGGTGCACCCGGCGTGGTTCCTCTTCACGGCGTTCGTGGGGCTCAACCTGCTGCAGTCGAGCTTCACCCACTTCTGCCCGCTGGAGACGATGCTCGCCCGCATCTCAGGGAACAGGAAGCAGGGACCAGGGAACAGGGACCAGGCGGGACTTCGATGAAACTGCTTCTCGTCATCTACAGCGGGTCCACGCCGGGGCGGGTGACCGATCTTCTCGACCGGCTGCCGGTGGAGGGCTACACCGAGATCGACCGGGCCCATGGCGCCGGACGGACCGGGCGCCGGCTGGGGACGCGGGCCTGGCCGGGCGAGAGCACGGTGCTGTTCACCCTGGTCAGGGCCGAGGATGTCCTGACGATCACCCGGGCGATCAGCGTGGAGGCGAAGACGCTCCCGGAGGGGGAGCGGCTGCACCTGGCGGTGCTGCCGGTCGAGACGGTGCTGTAGTAGAGGGGCAACCTGTAGGGGCGGCCTGATAGGCCACCCCTACAGGTGCGCCCCAAAGGCGGTCAGTTCCGCAGCGCCTTGTGCCGCGCCTCGGCCTGGGCCTCGACCCGGCCGCAGACGATGTCGCAGAGCTGGAAGACGCTGGGATCGGCGAGCCGGTAGAGGACGGTGGTGCCGTCCTTGCGCCGGCCCACCAGGCCGCCGGTGAGGAGGATCTGCAGATGCTTGGAGACGTTGGCCTGGCCGCCGCCGGTGAGCTCGACGAGATCGCCGACGGAGTGTTCCCCGGACCGGAGCGCCTCGAGGAGGCGGAGCCGCATCGGCTCGCCGAGGGTGCGGAAGCGCTCGGCGACGAGGTCGATCGTCTGGGCGGTGAGTCTCGTGCGTGCCATGCGCTTCAATATACTACTAATCAACTGACAAGTAAATATTGCTCCGGGCGGGGGCCGGGGGCGCGGGGCTCCCCTCCGCGGCCTGAAGTGACCGCTGCTTTCCCGTGGCGGCTGTCTCGACCCGAGGGCGGTCACTAACGCCCGCTTCGGGGAGCCCCGCCCCCCGCCCCC
>DASWBQ010000439.1:0-11477 GCA_036390535.1 Gemmatimonadales bacterium
GGGATGCTCCGCCCCCCAGATCCTGAAGGCCACCTCGTCGTGGAAGATCCGGGTGAGCTGCCGCCCCCGGAGCGGGCCGGCAATGGCCAGACCGGTGATCTGTTGCCACCAGCTGCCGGTCTCCTCGTCCAGCATCAGGAAGTTCTGGTTGTTGATCCCCGCCAGCCGGAACCGCATCGCGCGCCCATCCAGGGCCGCCTGCCACACCACGCCGGTGTGGCAGAGCGTTCAATAGGTGGCGACTATCGGAACGCCACCCACCTCGTCGTTGACCAGGTGATGGTAGGCCAGCTGGCTGACAGGGTAGGCGACCGCTTCGCCATTCACCACGATGCCGAGGACCATGTCCTCCGGCTTCACGAAGCCGGCGTCCGCGGCGCGGACGTACCCCGCATCCGGCAGGGGTGCGAACATCCACTCGAAGTGGTTCTGCCGGGCGAACCAGGCGCTGGCCGTGATCAGCGCCAGCGGCAGGATCGGCAGGGCGCGGCGCCAGCCCGCTCCGGTCCGCACCAGCCACGCACCCAGGACCCCTCCCAGGACCAGCGCCATCGTCGTCACGAGCGGTGCCCAGCGGCGAAGCGCGTACGAGAGCGCGACGTCAGGCTCGGACTGGCTTCGGAACGGCATGATCACGAACACCGGGATCGCGATGGTGGCGAGCGCGATCCCGGCCGCGGCCAGCAGCATCACCCACGGCGCACGTCTGGTCATCACGCCTCCTCCGCCTCTCCGCTTCTCCGCCCCTCCGCCCGGAACAGGTACCCGTACCGCCGCTTGAACTCCGCTTTTCGCTGCTCTCCGTCCACCGCGGTCACCCCGGCGCACCGGTGCTCCACGTGGGAGTCCCACCCCTCGGGCCACGATTGGAACACCAGCCGGCCGCAGGCAGGGCAGACGGCCTTCCTCCCCGTGACCTGGTCGGCCCGGAGTTCGCCGGTGTTGGTGATAATGCCGTCCTTGACCCGGGGCAGCAGCGAGGCCTGCGGCGGGCCGACGGGGAGCCGCTCCCGTCCGATCAGTTCTTCCAGAGCCCACGAGAGGACTGCCCGGACCTGGGCTTCGGTCAGCTCCGGGTAGCCCTCGAGCAGGCGGGCCACGCCATCGCCGCGCCGGAGGCTCTCGAGCAGGACCTGGAGCGGGATGGTGGTGCCGGCAAAAACTGGCTGCCCGCCGTGTATATCGGGGGAGCGACGGAACGGAGGACGGGCCCGGGGCACGATCTCGAAGCTAACCGCCACCTCGGAGGGAGCAACCACCCTTGCTCGGGACCCGGGCTGCCTCGCAGACTTCGCCCGTGCCCGCCCTTCCTGACGAGCAGATCCGGACCGCCGTCGCCGCCCGACAGGACGAGCTGATCGGCTTCTGCCAGCGGCTGATCCAGGCGCCGAGCCTCCCGGACCAGGAGCGGGCCGCGCAGGAGATCGTCGCGGAGCGGCTCGGCGCGATGGGACTCCAGGTGGAGATCCTCCCGGTTTGCTTCGACCGGCTGCGCGACCACCCCGCCTTCGGCGACGACGGCTTCTCGCCCGGCGGCCGCATCGACGTCATCGGACGGTGGCACGGCACCGGGGGCGGCCGTTCGTTGATCCTCAACGGTCATGTGGACGTGGTCTCGCCTGGCGACCCGGCCCTGTGGACCGACTCGCCATGGAGCGGGACGCTCCGCGACAGGCGCCTCTGGGGCAGGGGCTCATGTGACATGAAGGGCGGCCTGGCGTCCGGCATCTTCGCGCTGGTCGTTCTGCAGGACCTCGGGTGGTCCCCGGGAGGAGACATCGTCGTCGAGAGCGTGATCGGCGAGGAGAGCGGCGGCGCCGGCACCCTGGCCACGATCGTCGAGGGCATTCGCGCCGACGGCGCAATCATCCTCGAGCCGACCCGGCTTGAGCTCTGTCCGGTGCAGTCGGGTGCCCTCACCTTCCGCCTGACGGTGGCTGGACAGGCAGCCCATGGGGCGATGCGCCAGCGCGGCGTGAGCGCGATCGAGAAGTTCGCGCTCCTGCATGCCGCGCTCCTCGAGCTCGAGCGCGCGCGGCACGCGGGGAGGGCGTTTCCGCTGTACGATGACCCGGAATGGGTAGCGCCGCTCAGCATCGGCACCGTTCAGGGTGGCGAGTGGCACAGCACCGTCGCGGAGACTGTCACGGCCGAAGGGCGCTTCGGGGTCTTCCCCGGCGAGTCGGTGACCGAGGCCCGCCGCGGGTTCGAGCAGGCGGTGGCGGATGCGGCTGGACGCGATCCGTGGCTGGCGGCCCACCCGCCGCGCGTCGATTGGTTCGAGGGACAGTTCGAGTCGGGCGCGACGCCCACGGACCATCCACTGATCGCCACGCTCGGCGCCGCTCACCAGCGGGTGCTGAACCGCAGTCCCCGGCTCCGTGGTGTGCCCTATGGATCGGATCTCCGCCTCTTTACCAACCACGCCGGAATGGCGGCGGTCCTCTACGGCCCCGGCGATGTCGCCCTTGCCCACGCGGTGAACGAGTCCATCGAGGTCACCGAGATCCTCGAGGCCGTCGCGGTCCTGGCCGCGGCGATCATGGACTGGTGCGGGAGCGCGTAGACCGAATTTCGGCCACCCCATTGACGCGATTGGACGGACTCCCCACACATGGGGAATCCCGGAGCGGGTATGGTCCCCCTTCCGGGTCGGCTCCATCACCCTCCTGGGAGGTGCCCATGCGGAGATTCCTGTCCCTCGTCACGGTCTTGCTGCTCGCCACCGGGTCGCTCGCAGCCCAATCGTCGGTCTGGCTCGGGGGCGGCCCGACCTTCCCGATGTCGTCCTATGGCGATTACGCCAAGACCGGGTGGATGGCCTCCGCCGGGTTCGGGCTTGGACTGGGATCGAGTGGCAGACTGGGGCTGCAGTTCGAGGGGCTCTATGGCAGCAACAGCCATGAGACCGAAGGGGACAAGACCACCTTGTACGGGGGCATGGCCAATCTCGCCTATCAGCTTGGCAACACCGCGAAGCTGCACCCTTACGTCTTCGGCGGCGGCGGCCTCCTGGTCCACAAGTTCGGCACCGACGACGACGCCTACGACGGCGAGTCCGACTCCAAGTTCGCCTATCAGTTTGGCGGCGGGCTCGATATACCGCTCAAGTCGATCGGGCTCTGGATCGACATCCGGTACCTGAGCCGGGCCGAGGACAACGCCACTGCGGTGGTTCCCATCATGGCCGGCATCTACATCCCGCTCGGCAAGTAGCTGCGCCGGCCAGGCGATTGGGGTTCGAAGGGGGAGGCGGGACGGCCTCCCCCTTCGTATTGTTCCCCCATGCTTGCATACGGCTCTGAATCCAACGTCGGCCCCCTGCGATCGGTGCTGGTGAAGTCCCCCCGCGTGGCCCATGGCGGACAACAGGGCCTGGCTTCCTCCTGGAAGGCGCTCAATTACCCCGCCGAGCCGCGGTACGACGCGGCGGTCAAGCAGCATGAGCAGTTCCTGGCGCTGTTGCGGGGGGCCGGCGCCGAAATCCACCAGCTGCCAGCCGCCGAGAACACCGGTCCCGATTCGGTCTACACCCATGACCCGGTCATCGTCACCAGCCGCGGGGCGATCGGCTGCCGGATGGGGAAGAGTGCCCGTGAGGCCGAGCCCGCTGCGGCGCTGCACTGGCTGGAGTCGATCGACATTCCGGCCCTGGGGCACATCGTCGCCCCGGGCCAGCTCGAGGGCGGCGATGTCGTCTGGCTCGACGGCCGTACCGTGGCCGTCGGGGAAGGCTACCGCACCAACGCCGCCGGCATCCGCCAGTTCCGCGACCTCCTCGGCGACCTGGTTGACGAGGTCATCAACGTCCCCCTGCCCCACTGGACCGGTCCGGCCGACTGCCTCCACCTGATGTCGCTGATCAGCCCGGTGGCGACCGACCTGGCGGTGGTCTACTCGCGGCTGCTCCCGGTGCCTTTCCGGCAGCGGCTGGTCGACCGGGGCATCGAGCTGGTGGAAGTCCCCGACGAGGAGTACAGCCTCATGGCCTGCAACGTGCTGGCGGTCGCACCCCGGCAGGCCATCATGCTTGCGGGAAGCCCCGTCACCGAGGCAGGGCTCAAATCGGCCGGTTGCGAGGTAATGAGCTTCGAGGGGTCCGACCTCTGCCTGCTCGGAGGCGGTGGGCCGACCTGCCTCACCAGGCCCTTGCTGAGGCTCTAGGATGGCGTTCCCTGATTTCTCCACCGCCGCGGTCCGCCGGCGCTGGCTGGCCATGGCCGGCCTGGTGCTGGGCGGGCTGATCGTGCTCCGGGTGGTGTGGCGGGTCCTGTTGCCGCCGGCGATTCCCACGGTGACGGTCAGCCGCCAACCGCTGGTTCAGACGGTGGTCGCGACCGGCCGGGTGCGCGCTGATTCCCGGGCCCGGCTGGGCGCCCAGGTGACCGGTGTGGTGCAGCGGGTCCTCGTTCGCGAGGGTGACACCGTCGCGGCCGGAACGCCGTTGATCGAGCTCGATGATCGCGAGCTCAGTGGTACGGCGGCGCAGGCGCGGGCCAGCCTCGCCCAGGCCCAGGCCAATCTCCAGCAGCTTCGGCAGGTCCGCCGTCCGGTGACGGTGGCGACCCTCCGCCAGGCCGAGGTCGCCTTCCAGAAGTCGGAGGCTGATTTCAAGCGCGCCACGTCGCTCCGGGAGAGCGGGTCCGTCAGCGAAGAGGAGTTCGACGCGACCCGCCAGGCATACGAAGCGGCGCGGTCTCAGCGGGATATTGCACGGGCCCAGGCCGCGGCCACGGACACCGCAGGTGCTGACCTGCGGATCGCCGAAGCTGCCGTGGCGGCGGCGCAGGCCGCATCACAATCCGCCCAGGCCCGGCTGGCCTACACCCGGATCGTGGCGCCAGGTCGGGGAATGGTGCTGACCCGGGCGGTGGAACCGGGCGATGCGGTCCAGCCCGGGCGGGTGCTCATGGAGCTGGCTCTCGAGGCACCGGCGATGCTGAGCGTCGTACCGGACGAGAAGAACCTGGCGAGCCTCGCGGTTGGCCAGTTCGCCCTCGCCTCGGCGGACGCTTTTCCGACGGAGCGCTTTACCGCCAGGACCTCGTACATCTCGCCGGTCGTCGACCCGGCCCAGGGCACCGTCGAGGTTCGCCTTACCGTGGACAGCGCTCCGGCGTATCTGCGGCCCGACATGACCGTGTCGGTGGACATCGAGGTGGCCCGGCGCGACACCACCCTGGTGGTCCCGCTCGAGGCCGTCCACGAGCCGCTCTCCGCCGCGCCCTGGGTGTACGTGATCCGTGATCGCCGGCTGGCGCGGCAGACGGTCCGTCTGGGCGCTCGCGGCACCAGGTTCGGTGAAGTGCTGGAGGGGCTGCAGGAGGGAGAGGCGGTCGTCCCGGTGAGCAACCGCACCGCCGCCGAGGGCATGCGGGCGCGGGCGCGGAGATAGCTGCGTGCCCTTCGAATGGCTCGTGGCCCTCAGGTTCCTCCGGGAGGGACGGGTCCAGACCTTCTTCATCCTGACCGGGGTCGGAGTCGGGACGACGGTGATCATCTTCCTGTCCGCCCTGATCACCGGCCTCCAGCAGAGCATCATCGATCGGACTCTGGGAACCCAGGCGCAGGTCATCATCCGGATGCCCGACGAGGTGCCGCAGGTGCTGGACACCCTCGCCGACGCGCGGGTCGAGCGCCCGGCCCAGCGGATCCGGTCGATCGTCGGGTGGCAGCAGACCATCGAGATCGCGTCGAGGATGCCCGGAGTGCTGGCCGCCGCTCCCTCCATCGCGGGGCCGGGCTTCGCCCTCCGGAGCCGGGGCAGCAAGGCGATCGCGCTGCGGGGCATCGACCCCGGGGACTACTTCCGGATCGTCGATTTCGGCCGCTTCATCGAGAGCGGCAGCTTCGACCTCACCGGCTTCAACGCCGTGATTGGCACCGACCTGGCCGCCGACCTCGGGATCCGGGTCGGCGACAAGATCCGCCTCCAGGCGGTGGGAGACCGGGCCACGATCCTGCAGGTGAGCGGGATCATCGACGCTGGGGTGCGCGACCTCAACGAGCGATTCGTCTTCGTCTCGCTGCGGATGGGACAGACGCTGCTCGGCCTCGAGGGCGGAGTGTCGAGCGTCGAGCTGAAGGTGGCCGACCTTTTCGAAGCGAGCGTCATCGCCGACCGGCTCGCCGACCGCACCGGCCTCCGGGCCGAGAGCTGGATGCAACTGAACCGGCAGCTCATGACCGGGCTCCGGACCCAGGGCAGCTCGAGCGTGGTGATCCAGGTGTTCGTCGTGCTGGCGGTGGCGCTGGGCATTGCCAGCGTGCTGGCCGTCTCGGTGGTCCAGAAGTCGCGCGAGATCGGGATCATGCGGGCGGTGGGCACCCGGTCCTCGCAGGTCCTCCGGATCTTCCTGATCCAGGGCCTGCTGGTCGGCCTGGTCGGCTCCGTCGGCGGCATCTTCACCGGGTTCGGCCTGGTCAAGTTCTTCGAGGCGCTGACCCGGAATCCCGACGGCACCGCCAGCCTCACCTTCGCCCTCAACGGGGCGCTCTACGTCCGCACCACGGTGATCGCCACCCTGGTCGGGATCGCGGCGGCGGTGCTCCCGGCCCGGCGCGCCTCCCGGCTCGACCCGGCCGAGGTGATCCGCTATGGCTGAGCCCATCGTTCACCTTGAGCAGGTGCGCAAGCACTACGGGGAGAAGATCATCACCCCGGTGCTGCACGGGATCGACCTGGAGATCCAGCCCGGGGAGTTCACCGCCCTCATGGGGCCATCGGGCTCGGGGAAGAGCACGCTCCTCAACCTGCTTGGCCTCCTCGACCGGCCCTCGTCCGGCCTGATCCGGATCGCGGGCACCGAGACGTCGGGCATGCCCGACCGGACCCGAACCCGCTTCCGCGGGGAGACGATCGGCTTCATCTTCCAGTTTCACTACCTGCTCCCGGCCTTCACCGCGCTCGAGAACGTGATGCTTCCCTCGATGGCCCGCGAGGGCCGCCCGACGGATGCCATGCAGCGCGTGGCGAGCGAATTGCTCCACGAGGTGGGTCTCGACGACCAGGCCCACAAGCTCGTCACCGAGATGTCGGGCGGGCAGCAGCAACGGGTCGCGATCGCCCGGGCGCTGGCGATGCAGCCGCGGCTGGTCCTGGCCGACGAGCCCAGCGGCAACCTCGACACCAAGTCGGGACGACTGGTGTTCGACCTGATGCGCCGGATCAACCAGGCTCGCGGGATCACCTTCCTGATCGTGACCCACGACGAGCGCCTGGCCCATCGCTGCGACCGGATCGTTGAGCTGGTCGACGGGCAGATCGCGGCCGACGGGCCGAACGTCGCGGTTGCGACGTAGGCGGAGGGGGAAGGACGGAGGGCGGCTGAACCAGGCACCGGGGGGAATGATGAACCGCAGACACCTGTTGATGCTGGCCCTGATCTTCCTGTCCGCCACTCCGCCCCTCCGCCTCTCCGCCCAGGCCCGCGCCCGCACCCTCGGCATCCCCTTTGACGGCACCCCGGGACCGCTCAACGCCATCACCGACCTCGCCGGCGTGGAGGTCGGGCACGCCACGATCATCCGCGGTGACGGCCGGCTCGTGGTTGGTCAGGGCCCGGTCCGCACCGGTGTCACCGCGGTCTTCCCTCGAGGGAAGCAGTCCGCCCACGACGTGATGGCTGCCTGGTTCACCCTCAACGGCAACGGCGAGATGACCGGCACCGCCTGGGTCGAAGAATCAGGCTTCCTCGGCGGACCGGTCATGATCACCAACACCCACTCGGTGGGAACCGTCCATCAGGCCACGATCGAATACGTGGTCCGGCAAGGAAAGGCGTTCAGCTGGTCGCTCCCCGTCGTCGCCGAGACCTGGGACGGCCCCCTGAACGACATCAATGGCTTCCACGTGAAACCCGATCACATCCGCGAGGCCATCGAGAACGCCCGGGGCGGACCGGTCCCCGAGGGCAGTGTCGGCGGCGGCACCGGGATGGTCTGCAACGGCTTCAAGGGAGGAATCGGCACGTCGTCCCGGGTCATGGACGTGGGTGGTACCCCGTACATCGTCGGGGTGCTGGTGCAATGCAACTACGGCCGCCGGAGCCAGTTCAAGGTCGCCGGCATTCCCTGGGCGCTGGCCGATGCTCCGATGCGGCCGGGCGCCTGCTACGAGATCGAGCCGTCAGCGGGCGCCGAGCGGTTCCCGCGTTGCGACACCGGCCGGGACGGAGAAGACCCGGAGGAGCGCGGCTCCATCATCATCGTGGTCGGCACCGATGCCCCGCTGCTGCCGCACCAGCTCAAGCGGGTGGCCCGGCGGGCCGCGCTGGGGATCGGGCGCCTCGGGGGCATCGGCGGCAACAGCAGCGGGGACATCTTCATCGCCTTCTCCACCGCCAACCGCGGCGGCAACCCCGATACCGGCGCCGTTCAGGTGACGATGCTCGCCAATGACGCCATCAACCCCCTTTTCGACGCCACCATCCAGGCCACCGAGGAGGCGATTCTCAATGCCATGGTGGCCGCGCGCGACATGGTCGGCGCTGACGGGCTCCGGATGCCGGCGCTGCCTCACGACAAGGTCCGGGCCCTGCTGGCCAAGCATGGGAGGCTGGTGAACTAGGGGCGGAGGGGCGAAGCGGCGGAGAGATTAGGTTTCGCCAATGCCCGTCCGAATCGTCGTCCATGCGATGCTGGGGCTGCTGCTTTCCGCCGCTCCGCCCTTCCGCCTCTCCACCGGCCTGTCGGCTCAGACTCCGTCCGGCTACCAGCCCACCGCCGACCGCCTCATCGAGGCCGCGCTCCGTGACTCGGCGGCCTGGCACAAGCTCGCCAGGTTGACCGACACCTTCGGGCATCGCCTCAGCGGCTCCGCTTCGCTCGAGCGCGCCATTGACTGGATGCTGGCCGAGATGCGGAAAGAGGGGTTCGACAACGTTCGGGGCGAGCCGGTCATGGTGCCCCGGTGGGTGCGCGGAACCGAAACGGCCGACCTGGTGGCCCCGCGGCCGCTCAAACTCCCGATGCTGGGGCTGGGCGGCAGCATCGGCACCCCGGCCACTGGCATCACGGCGGAGCTCCTCGTCGTCTCCAGCTTCGCCGACCTGGAGCGGCAGGCGGACCGGGCGCGTGGCCGGATCGTCCTGTTCGACGTCCCCTTCACCAGCTATGGCGCCACCGTCCAGTACCGGGGCGGTGGTGCGGTCGCGGCGGCGAAGGCCGGCGCGGTGGCGGTACTGGTCCGGAGCGTCGGTCCGTATTCCCTCCGGACCCCACACACCGGGGGCATGCGGTACGACTCCAGCGTGGCGAAGATCCCGGCGGCAGCGATCACGACGGAGGACGCGGCGATGCTGCACCGGATGCAGGACCGCGGAGAGAAGGCCGTGATCCGGCTCCACATGGAAGCCCGTTTCGAGGCCGACGTGCCGTCCCGGAACGTGGTCGCCGAGCTGCGGGGCCGCGAGCATCCCGAGCAGGTCGTCGTCATGGGAGGGCACACCGATTCCTGGGATGTCGGGCAGGGTGCCCAGGACGATGCCGGGGGAGTGGTGGCCGCCTGGGAGGCCCTCAGGCTCATCAAGGCCCTCGGGCTGCGGCCGCGCCGCACCATTCGCGTCGTGGGATGGACCAACGAGGAGAACGGCTTGCGCGGCGGCACCGCCTATCGGGACCAGCACGCCGCCGAGTTGGACCATCACGTTCTCGCGATCGAGTCGGACGGGGGGATATTCAAGCCGCTCGGGTTCGGCTTCACCGGATCCGAACAGGCCCGGGTGCTCCTCCGCGAGGTCGTCGGGCTGCTGGCGCGCGTCGGGGCCGACTCGTTGCTGGCGAGTGGCGGCGGCGCCGACATCGGTCCGATCATGCAGCGCGGAGTGCCCGGCATGAGCCATGTCACCGACGGCGACTACTTCTGGTATCACCATACCGACGCCGACACGGTCGACAAGGTAGATCCACAGGACCTGGCCAGGAGCGTGGCGATGCTGGCCGTGATGGCCTACGTCGTCGCCGACATGCCAACCCGCCTCCCCCGCTGAGCTCTTCCTACCCCTTACTTCTCACTTCATGCCGCTCCGGTTTGCCCTCCTCGCACTGATGGCCCTCGCGGGTCCCCTTCAGGCTCAATTGCCACTCAAGCATGCCCCCACCCCGACGGTGCCCGCCATCACCGCGGCTGACCTGATGACGCGGCTTTACATCTTCGCGGACGACTCGATGCTCGGCCGCGAGTCCGGCACGCTGGGCAATCTCAGGGGCACCGACTACATCGCCCGTGAACTGAAGCGCCTGGGACTCGAGCCGGCCGGCGACAACGGTGGCTGGTTCCAGGATTTTGCGCTCGAGCGGACGGGGCCCGATCCGGCCACCCGGCTGGCCGTGGGTGACCGCACCTTCTCGCTCGGCTCGGACTACCTGATCTTCCCGCCGATTGCCCAGCTTGGCGGCCTGGGGGCACGGTTCGACGCCCCCGACGCCCCCCTGGTGTATGGCGGCAAGCTCGGCGACCCGACGCTGATCACCTCCGAGGCAGCGGCGGGCAAGCTGGTCATCTTCCAGCCCGCCGACGGCCCCGGCGGGTGGCAGTTCTGGTCGCGCTTCGGCCCCCAGCAGTGGGCCCGGTACGGCAGTGCCAAGGGCTTCATCATCGCCGCCCTCGAGACCGTGCCCGACCAGGTGCGCGAGTTCCTCACCGGCACCCAGATCGGCATGCCCGACACGGCCGCCCTCGCCGGGAAGTACCCGGTGATGTTCGTGTCACGGTCCGTGGCGGAAGCGTTGATGGGCGCGCCGCTGGCGGGCCTCTTTGCCGGTACCGAGGGACCGCGGGTCACGGCCGTTGGCGGCTTCACCAAGGGGCCGGCGGAGGCCCCGGGCCGGAACGTCGTCGCCATCGTCCCCGGGTCCGACCCGGCGCTCCGTCATCAGTATGTGGCCTTCGGGGCGCACAACGACCACGACGGCATCAGGACGCCCGCAGTCGATCACGACTCGCTCCGGGCCTACAACACGGTCGTCCGCCCGGAGGGCGCCGAGAACGCGGACAAGGTGGCGACTCCTGCTCAGCTCGATACCATCCGGGTCGCGCTGGACAGCCTCCGGAAGCTCCGCCCGGCCCGGCCGGATTCCGTCATGAACGGCGCCGACGATGACGGCAGCGGCTCGATGGCCCTCCTCGAGCTCGCCGAGTTCTTCGTGAAGAACCCCACCCGTCGCTCGCTGCTCTTCGTCTGGCACACCGCCGAGGAGAAGGGCCTCTTCGGCAGCGAGTGGTACACCGACCGGCCCACCGTGGTACGCGACTCGATCGTCGCGCACCTCAACATGGACATGATCGGGCGCGGCGCCGCCGGCGACCTCAGCCTCGGCGATTCCGCAGCGGGCTACGTCCAGCTGATCGGCTCCCGCCGGCTCAGCACCCAGCTTGGCGACCTGGTCGAGCAGGTGAACGCCAGCGGGAAGCACGGATTCCGGTTCGACTACCAGTACGATGCCGACGGCCATCCCCAGCAGTTCTACTGCCGGAG
>DASWBQ010000440.1:0-2995 GCA_036390535.1 Gemmatimonadales bacterium
CGGCGCTGGCTGGCCATGGGACGTGACCGCCCGTACAACTCGTTCGGCAACGGCTCCGCCATGCGGGTGAGCGCGGTGGGCTGGCTCAGGCATTCCGTGGAGGAGGTGCTGGCCGAGGCCGCGCGGAGCGCCGAGGTGACCCACAACCATCCGGAGGGGGTCAAGGGCGCCCAGGCAGTGGCGCTCTCCATCCTGCTGGCGCGGACCGGCGTGCCGAGGGAGGAGATGCGACGGGAGCTGATGGCGCGCTTCGGTTACGACCTCGAGCGCCGGATGGAGGAGATCCGGCCGGACTACGGGTTCGACGAGACCTGCCAGGGCTCGGTGCCCGAGGCGTTGATCGCCTTCTTCGAGGCCGAGTCCTGGGAGGCCGCGGTACGGAACGCGGTGTCACTGGGCGGGGACGCCGACACCCAGGCCTGCATCGCCGGCGCGGTGGCAGAGGCGTACTTCGGCGGGGTGCCGGGAGCGATCTGGGCCGAGGTGCAGAAACGGCTGCCGCCGGACATGGTGAAAGTGGTGGGGAGGTTCGACACGGCGGCAGGGCGGCACGGCGGCACGGCGGCAAAGGGGGACCCATGACGACTCGTGAAGGTCGCTGCCCATCGTGCGGCAGCACGGACAGGGTACCGATCCTCTACGGATATCCTACCGATGAGGCCGTGAAGCGGGCCGATCGGGGTGAAGTGACACTCGGCGGCTGCCTGGTCGACGACCGGGACCCCAGGTGGCGCTGCCGCTCCTGCGGCACGACCTGGGGCCGCTGGCGGGAGACCAGAGGCTGAGTCCCTGGGGAGATGACCCCCAGACGCTCAGCACCGTGCCCCAGTGCCCCAGCCCCTTCGACAGGCCGCCCTGCCACATGCTGGCTCCCGCGCACTTGACCCTCGCTTGACGGTCCCTGGGCATTCTCCCGTCGAACCTCTGACGGGAGAAGCCCATGTCCAGCGGGTCCATCCTCAGCAACTGCCGCGTGCTCGCCGGCGCCCTCCTCGTCTTGCTGACGACCCACGCCACGGGCTGCACCAGCTGGCAGACAGTGCCACCACCCTGGCCCGACGCAGTGCGTCCCGGGCATACCGATTCACGCATCCGGGTCGAACTCGCGAGCGGTACGAGAATCGTGGCGGACTCGGGTCGCACGCGCCCCGACTCGCTGGTGGTCTATGAGGGCGAGTTCACCCAGTTCGTTCCCTGGTCGATGGTCCGCAAGCTCGAGGTCCGTCGCTTCAATGCCCTGAAGTCGGTCCCCATGTTCCTCGGGATTGGACTTGTTGGCGCTGCCGTTGCCTGCGCCCAGGTCTGCGACTTCGGTGGCTTTGGCGGAGGCGGGGGCGGAGGCTGCACGTACTTCTGCGGAACCCCGAGCGCGGCGTTTCCGCCCGATGCGCACTAGGGCGAAATCCCGACCCTGAGGCGTCTTGTACCTCCGGCCCGTCGTCACTGTCCCGGCTTCCAGACCACGCCAGTACCCCCGATGCTCCCCGTGATCCAGCCGTCGGTGCTGAGGCCGCCCGCCGTGCCGGTCGAGCCCTTGGGTATCGGCAGCTTGAGCAGCGTGCCCTCGGCGGTGAACAGGAACGGATACCCGGCGCTGCTGTAGGTCCCCTTCGGGATGGTGCCGACAAAGTCGCCGCGGGCGTTCACGTCCGCCGCGCTGCCGCCGACATAGACGGAGTCACTGGTCCATGCTCCGGTGGCAGGATTCCGGGTGAAGGTGTGGCGGTACGCAAACCGGAGATCGCTGGCGGTAACGATGATGCGGCCGTCGGCGGTGCGGTCGGACAGGCCATTGGCCCCTCCGGTCTGCATCACGATCGGGATATACCCGGCTCCCTCCCGGACCCAGAGCGCACCATAGACGAGGGCCCATCCCGGAGAGGGCCGCTCCTCGAAGGTGCCGGCAATGTCGCCCTGCGCGTTGATCGCATAGGCCTCGCCGCCGGTCCACTGCCCGGAAGCGGGCATGGGGAGCCG
This sequence comes from Gemmatimonadales bacterium, assembly GCA_036390535.1. GTDB lineage: Bacteria > Gemmatimonadota > Gemmatimonadetes > Gemmatimonadales > GWC2-71-9 > SZUA-320. The sequence continues at coordinate 1,978 of DASWBQ010000440.1, forward strand.
GGTCATGACGCCGTCGGCGTCCCAGGCCACCGGCTGGGCGTCATCCCGGAATGATGGGTACTGCGGGTCGAAGGCGATCCCGACGGCCGACCCATCCTCCCGGACATCCATGGCCTCGGCGACCTCGTTGAGGACGACGAGATCCCAGCTGGAGCCCGCCGGCTTCCAGAGCACCGCGGCCGGGAAGACCACACCGGCGATGATGCCGTTGTCGCTGATGCCCCGCGCCGTCGTTCCCGTCCCCCCGGGAAGGAGCTGAGGCGCGGCACCGCTCCCGGCGTGCCAGACGGCGGCCAACCGAGCAGACTGCGAAGTGCTCCCCTCCGGGTTGACGTACCCGATGGCCTGGTGAAGGACGTTGATGTCCGTCGGCACCAGAGCGGTATAGCCCGGGGCCAGGGGAGGTGTGAGCACGGTATAGGTTGGCCCGGCGGGCCCCGGCCGGAGGCTCGGCGCGAGGGGGTCGGTGACGTCGGTGGCCAGGTCGCTGCAGGCCGCCGCGGCCAGCAGGGCGAGCGGGAATGTCCAGCGCGAGCGGCAGTGCATGGCAGACCTCCTGGATTGAGCCAACAGGGATTCCGGGTGGGCGGGGAGTGCAGATCAGGGAACAGCGGGGAGCCTCCACATCACCGACAGACTGCCGCTGCCGGTCCAGGCGATGCCCACGACCTCGCCCCTGGTGTTGACGCCCGAGGCCATGGCATCGCCGGTCTTGCTGAGGGGCTGCAGCCGGACGGGCGGATCGAAGGCCGTTGCGCCGCGGGCCCGGCGCCAGACCACCGCCCACTGCTTCCCTCCCGGACCGGAGGTGTTCTCCCAGGAGAAGCCCGCGACGATGGTGCTGCCGTCGCTGGTCCGATCGGCAACACCGAAGCCCGCGCCTTCATTGAGGTTGGGGTCGGTACCCTTGAGCGGGACGAGGACCCATCCGCCGCCGCCGGCAGCGATCCACGCTACGTGCTCGTCGTACATGACGGTGGGATCGCGCGCGAGCGGCAGCTCCCTGACGCCGACGATC
>DASWBQ010000441.1:0-6570 GCA_036390535.1 Gemmatimonadales bacterium
TGGGCGGGAGAGGGCGGGAGAGGGCGGGAGAAGGCGGGAGGGGGCGGGATGCCCCCTCGCTTCACCCGCCTTACTCGCCCGCGGCGGCGTTCCGGAACTGCCTGACGATGTCGCCCGCGTATTCGATGTCGTGAATGCCGGCCACGCTCTTCCCCGCCTGCCAGTAGTCGCGGGTGCCCGACTCGTCGAGGGAGGACCGCTTGAGCTGCCAGACCGACTTGAGTCCGTAGTAGCTCCGCATCCACTTCTTGGTCCGGCGGCCCTTGAGCATCCAGCGGGCGAACGGCCCCGCCCGGAGCCCCATCCGCTGGATGAACGGGGTGTTGATCACGGCCACCGGCACTCCGGTGATCCGCTCGGTGAGGACGATGTCCTCTTCCTTCGCGTCGACGATGGCCTTCTTGTAGGGCTGGCTGGCGCGGCACTCGTGGGTGGCGATGAAACGGGTGCCGAGCTGGACGGCGGCATAGCCCATCCGCAATGCCTTCACGAACTCCTCCGGCGTGCTGACCCCGCCGGCGCAGACCAGGGGGAGGCCCAGGTCGCCGAGTTCCTCGAGCAGCTCCTCGGGACTCTTCGGCCCGGCGTGGCCGCCGGCGCGGCGGTTGACGGCGATCAGGCCGTGGACGCCGCCGTCGAGCGCCTTCAGGGCCCACTTCCGCTCGGTGACGTCGTGGTAGACGACGCCGCCGAAGGGCTTCACCGCCTCGACCACCCACCTGGGGTTGCCGAGCGACGTGAGGAAGAAGCGGACGCCCTCCTCGAGGGCGACGTTCACCCAGGTGACCATCCGCTGGTGATAGCTCTTCGACGACGCCTCGATCAGGGCGTTCATCCCGATCGGCTTGCCGGTGATCTTCCGGATGTAGCGGATCCCCTCGCGGTACTGGTGGCCGTGCACGTAGGTGAGGGAGATCGGCTGGAGCACGCCCAGGCCGCCGGCCTCGGACACCGCCGCCACCAGCTCGGGATTGCTGCAGGGGTACATCGGGCCGCAGATGAGCGGGACCTCGATGCCGACCTGGTCGGTGAAACGCGTGGAGAGGAGAGTCATGCCTGTCAGTCGAAAGTCGAAAGTCGAACGTCGAAAGCCGCTACTTCGGGGGGGCCAGGCGCCAGTGGACGTGGGTCCTGGCCACCACGTCCCCGGTGTCGTCCTTGATCTCGCAGTGCACCGTCATCTCCACCGGCTCAGTCACCACCTGGGGCACTTCGGGACGGCTCTCGGCGGTCAGGGTGCCGCGGGCCTTCTTGAGGTACTCGATGTTCATCCCGGTGACGATGCTCCGGACGCCCTTGGGGAGGGCCAGCATCGCAGCCATGCCACTGGTCATCTCGCCGAGGTTGCCGAGGGCGAGGGCGTGGATCGAGCTGAGGTGGTTGCGGACCTTGCGGCGGTCACGGAGGGTGACCCGCGCGTACCCGGGGCGCAGCTCCCGGATGTTGGCCCCGATGGTGGCGGTGTATGGCACCAGGACCCAGACCAGGCGGCTGAAGAGCCACTTGCCGCCGGGGACGGCGGAGAACCGGCGCCAGAGGGCGCCCATCTTTTCACCGGGAGTCATCCCCGAAGATAGCCGAGAGGGAGAGAGGGAGAGAGAAAGAGCGGGCACAGGGAACAGGGCTGTCCGCGGCCTGCTCCCTGTTCCCTGTTCCCTGTTCCCTGTTCCCTGCTTCCTGGTCCCTGGTTCCTCTAGTTGGCCGGCTTGGCGATGTAGTTCTCGGGGATGGTCCCCGTGAGCGCCTTGAGGTAGGCCACGATCGATTCGACCTCCTTGGGCGTCAACTCGCGGCCGAGCTGGTACTTGCCCATCCAGACGACCGCCTCGCCGAGGTCGTTGACGGCCCCGTCGTGGAAGTAGGGCGCTGTCTTCTCCACGTTCCGGAGCGACGCGACCTTGAAGACCATCGCGTCCTCGGGCCGCTTGGTCACCTGCACCCGGCCCTGGTCCTTCTGGTCGGGCCAGGCGCTGGCCACGCCGGCCTTCTGGAAATTGGCGCCGCCGAGGGTGGCCCCGTTGTGGCAGGCGACGCAGCCGGCCTTCATGAAGACGTTGAGGCCGACCTTCTCCTCGTCGGTCAGCGCGTCGTCGTTCCCGGTCAGGAAGCGGTCCCAGCGGCTCGGCGTCACCAGCACCCGCTCGAACGCGCCGATGGCCCGGCCGACGTTGTCGTAGGTCACCGGCTGGCGCTCACCGGGGAAGGCGATCTTGAACATCTCGACGTAGGTCGGATCGGCGCGGAGGTGCTTGATGACCTCCCGGCTGTTCGGCATGCCCATCTCGACCGGGTTGAGGATCGGCCCCTTGGCCTGCTCCTCGATCGTGGCGGCTCGGCCATCCCAGAACTGGGCCACGTGCGCCGCGGCGTTGTAGACGCTGGGCGCGTTCCGCCCGCCGAGCTGGCCCTTGACGCCGGTCGAGAACCGGTGGCCGTCGACGCCGTAGGCCTGCAGGTCGTGGCAGGAGTTGCACGACATCTGGTGGTCCTCGGACAGGAGCGTCTCGTAGAACAGCCGGCGCCCGAGGTTGATCCTCGCCGGGCTCATGGGGTTGGCGGTCGTGACCATCACGACCGGAAGCGGGGCGAAGGCGCCCAGCTGGGCGCGATCGACGGTGGCGGCCTCACGGTCCGCACCGGCGCACGACAACGCCCCTGCCGCGAGGCAGAGAAGGATGAAAGGGACTTTACGCATCGGGATTCCTCCGAGGAGGCCCGCCCCGGGGATGGGCGGGCGCGTGACACCGCAGCCTGAATTGTGCGGCCCCGGGGGTGAGAAGAGCGTGAAATCCGCGGGAAAGAGGGTTACCGAAGCCTGGCGGCGTACTTCTCCCGGAGCTTGGCCACCTTGGGAGTGATCATCGCCTGGCAGTACGGCTGGGTGGCGTTCCGCTGGTAGTACTGCTGGTGCGACGCCTCGGCGGCCCAGAAGTCGCCCGCCGGCTCGACCCGGGTGACGATCGGGCCGGGAAAGACCTTCGCCGCGTCGAGCTCCGCGATGAGCCGGCGCGCGACGGCGTCCTGCTCCGCCGAGTGGGTGAAGATGGCGGAGCGGTACTGGGTGCCGACGTCCGGCCCCTGACGGTTGAGGGTGGTGGGATCGTGGAAGGCGAAGAAGATCTCGAGGAGGTCGCGGTAGCCGATCACCGCCGGGTCGAAGCTGACCTGGACGGCCTCGGCGTGCCCGGTCATCCCGCTGCAGACGGCGTAGTAGTCAGGCTCGGGGACGTGGCCCCCGGTGTACCCGGAGACGACGCGCTCGACGCCCCGGAGCCGTTCGAACACGGCCTCGAGGCACCAGAAGCAACCGCCGGCGAGGGTGGCGAGCATGATCAAGAAAGAGAGAAAGAAAGGGGAGAGAGGAAGAGAGAAAGAGGGGGAGAGAAGAGAGAAATACTCCAGCTCTCTCCTTCTTTCTTCCTCTCTTCCTCTCTGCAGTTAAGGCCTCCGGCTCCGCACCGGGAACGCCGGCTCCTTCTTCAGCACCACCGGCTTCTCCTTCAGGAGCCTCAGCGCCTCGTCGACGGCCCGCTCGAGCTGCGGGTCCTTCCCGGCGATGACGTCCTTCGGGGTCATCTCGACGTCGATGTCGGGGGCGACGCCCTCGTTCTCCACGGCCCACTTGCCGTCGATGTCGATGAAGCCGCCGCGCGGGGCGACCATCCGGCCGCCGTCGATCAGCGGCGGAGTGTCCCAGGTGCCGACCAGGCCGCCCCAGGTCCGCTTGCCGACCAGCGGTCCCACCTTGGCCGCCCGGAACATGTACGGCATCAGGTCGCCGCCCGAGCCGGCCATTTCGTTGATGATCATCACCTTGGGGCCCCAGATGCCGGCGCCCGGCGAGGTGAACGGCCGCCGGTCGGCGACGGCGTTGTTGAAGTAGCCGTACTGCTGGCGCCGCAGCACCTCGATGATGTAGTCGGCCGCCGAGCCGCCGCCGTTGAACCGCTCGTCGAGGATCACGCCGGGGCGGTCCTGCTGGGCGAAGAAGTAGCGGTTGAAGAAGGTGTAGCCGCCGCCCGCGGTGTTGGGGAGGTAGACATAGGCCAGCTTGCCACCCGAGAGCTGGTCCACCCGGCGGCGGTTGCCCTCGATCCAGTCGAAGGTGCGGAGCCCGCCCTCGTTGGGGACCGGGACGACGGTGACCCGGCGGGCACCCTCGAGGGACGGCGCCGCGTTGATGGTGAGCACGGTCTGCCGGTTGGCGGTGCCCTCGAGCAGCCGGGAGATGTCGTCGGTGCCCGCCAGCTCGGCGCCGTTGATGGCCAGGATGTAGTCGCCGACGTTCACGCTCACGCCGGGACCGGCGAGCGGCGCCCGGAGCTCGGGGTTCCAGCTCTCGCCCGTGTAGATCTTGCTGATCCGGTAGCGGCCGTTCTCGACGCTGTAGTCGGCGCCGAGGAGGCCGGTGGCCGACTGCGGCAGTTCCGGCAGGTCGCCGCCCGCCACGAAGGAGTGGCCCACCGCGATCTCGCCGCCGAGGACGTCGAGGAGGTAGGTCATGTCGGCGCGGTGCCGCACGTGGGCGACGAAGGGCTGGTACATCGCCTTCATCCTGGCGGGGTCGGCGCCGTGGTAGTTCGGGACGTAGAGGAAGTCCCGCCAGAAGCGCATGCTCTCGGTGAACATCTGGGCGTACTCGGCCCGCGGGTCCACCTGCATCCGCATTCCGGCCAGGTTAAGGCGGCCGGCGCCCGCGGCCGGCGGAGCCTTGTCGGCGTCGACGATGGCAAAGGCCGGCGCCGGGCCGGCGGAGCGGTAGAGCAGCTTCTTGCCGTCGGCGGAGACGTCGTAGCCGGTGACGCCGCTGAGGAAGGTGGTGGGCTTCCGCTCCTTGAGGCTGTAGCGGTGCAGGGTGCCGCCCGGGTTCGACGCGGTGGCCCCGGTGGCGGGGATGTTCTCGAGGAAGAAGACCATGCCGGCCGGGCCGGCCTGAAGCTGGCCGTAGTCGCGCGGCACCACGCCGAGCGAGATGATCCGCCCGGCCAGGCCGTCGACGTCGATGGTGACGGTGACGCCAGGGGCGGCCGGGGCCGCCGCAGCCCCGGCTGCCGGGGGCGTCGCACCACCGGCGGCCGGGGGCGTCGCGGGCTTGGCGGGTTCGGCCGCTCCCTCTTCGTCAGACTCGGGGAGGAGCGGCGAGGGCTCGCCCTTCTTGAGCACCGCCAGGTAGAGCGCCCGGGTCACCGGCCGCTCGTAGGAGGTCATGTCCAGCCAGCCGGTGTTGAGGCCGAAGTTGGTCGAGGCGAGGAAGTAGAGGTACTTGCCGGAGGCGTCCCACGCCGGCCAGGTGGCGTCGGACATGGCGTCGGTCAGCTGGACGGCCTTCTCCGTCTGGGCGTCCCAGGCGAAGATGGCATGGAGCTGGGTGTGGAGGCGCTTGGTGTAGGCGATCCAGCGGGAGTCGGGGCTCCAGACCGGGTTCATGCTCCGGTCCGGGGCCATGTAGTTGTCGGTGTCGGCCTTGAGGACCTTGCCGCTGGCGATGTCGACCACCCAGAGGTTCAGGTGGGTATCGGTGAAGAGCAGCTTCTTGGAGTCGGGCGACCAGGCCGGCGTGAACTGGAAGCTGGGCGACGGCAGGGTGATGTCCCGCGGCGTGCCCTGGCCGTCCTGCGGCACGATGACGAGGTGGTACTCCCCGCTCCGGTCGCTGAAGTACGAGATCCACTTGCCATCGGGCGACCACGACGGCGTCCGCTCGGCGACCCCGGGGGTCGCGGTCAGGTTCCGGATGTCGCCCTTCTCCGCCGGCACCGTGAAGATCTCGCCGCGCGACTCGAAGACGGCCCGCTTGCCGGTAGGCGAGATGGTGCCGTTGGCGATCCGGGTTGAGACGTCCTTCCAGGTCGGGGTGAGCCAGGGGAAATCACCGCGAACGGTGATCGGCACCGGCTTCGACTGGCCGGTCGCCGGGTCCAGCAGGTGGATCCGGCCGGCCTGCTCGAAGACCACCGCGCCGGCCCCGGCCCCGAGCGACTTGACGTCGTAGTCCTTGAACCTGGTGACCTGGCGGACCTGCTTCGACTTCGTGTCGTAGGCCCAGACGTTCATCGCCCAGTCACGGTCGGAGAGGAAGAAGACCGTCTCCCCGACCCAGACCGGCTGGCCGTCCTTGCTGTCGGTCCACGGCAGCGCCTCGATCTCGTGGCTCGCCATGTCGAAGATCCAGACCGGGCGGTTCTGGCCGCCGCGGTAGTTCCGCCACTCCTCGTCCCAGGCGTTGGGCATCCGGTAGGCGAACCGCTTGCCGTCGGAGGAGAAGCCTCCCTGGAAGCCGCGCGGCATCGGCAGCGCGGCCGGGGTGCCGCCTTCGGCCGGGACGGTCCAGAACCGGGTCACGCCCCCGACGTTGGTGCGGCCCGAGATGAAGACGACCTGCTTCCCGTCGGGGCTCCAGCCGGTCACCAGGTCGAGGCCGGGGTGCCAAGTGAGCCGCTTCGGCTCCCCCCCCTCGGTTGGAACGAGATAGACGTCGATGTTGCCGCCGTACTGGCCGCTGAAGGCGATCCACTTGCCATCGGGCGAGAACTTCGGGCTGCCCTCCTCACCCTGGAAGCTGGTGACCCG
>DASWBQ010000442.1:0-22780 GCA_036390535.1 Gemmatimonadales bacterium
GTCCCGCACCAGCGCCGACACCTGCCCGGCGGTTCCGGCCAGGTCATAGGCACGGTAGGGACTGCGGGGATAGAGGCGATCGATCTCCGCCACCTCCGGCTCGCGGATCCCGTCCACGAAGTCCGACTCGCCGTACAGCCCAAGGGTCTGTCCCGCTTCCGCCATGTGGGCGTCGGCGAAGAAGTACCGGAAGCCCGATTCGCGGAGATGAGTCTCCACGCCGGCCCGCCAGGCCTGGGCCGGTGCGCTCGGGTCCGGGGACCAGGGGCCCGCCGGCCGGTAGGCGCACTCGGGCACCCAGCATCCCTGGGCCTCCGCTCCGAACAGCCGGTGGTGCTCGCGCCGGCCCAGGATCAGCTGGAGCCGGATGCTCTCGTCGCGCGCCAGCAGCGGGAGGAAACCGTGGGTTGCCGCCGAGGAGGTCAGCTCGATGCGGCCGGCGCGGGCATGGTCCCGGAGCGCCCCGATCAGGTTCCCCCCGCTGCGGCGGAGCCGCCGCCGCAGCCGCTGCATCCGAACCCGCCAGTAGCCCGCGAGCGGCACCAGGTGCGTCTCGCCGGTGGCCGAGAACTCGTCGATCGCTTCGTCGCACGCCTCGATTCGCTGGGCCAGGAAGGCCTCGACCTCCCGGACGAAGTCGGGGTGGGCCAGCTGGTTGGCCAGAATCGGCGTGACCCCGACCGTGAGCGGGGAGGCCACCTGCTGGTGCTCCAGCATGTCGAGCCCGACCAGGAGCGGCAGGTAGGTGTCCACCGCGGCTTCGCAGAGCCAGTCGCTGCCGTGGGGCCAGCGGCCGTGGTGGAGGACCCACGGCAGGTGACTGTGCAGGGTGAGGACGAAATCGGTCATCCAGCCCCCGCGGCGAACTGCCCCGACAGGACGTCTCGGTAGAGAACCAGGTACCGGTCCACCGACCGCTCCCAGCTGAAGTCCCTCCCCATGGCGTGGCGCACCATCCGGCCGTGCTCCTCGGGGTCGGCGAGGGCGTCCAGCGCCCGCAGCGCGGCGCCCACCAGGGGCTCGGAACGGTACTCGTCGAACACGAAACCGGTCACCCCATCCTCAACCGTGTCCGCCAGCCCCCCGACCCGGCGCACCACCGGAAGGACGCCGTACCGCTGGGCCCGCATCTGGGTCAGCCCGCACGGCTCGTACTGACACGGCATCAGGAGGACGTCGGCGCCGGCCATCAGCAGGTGCTCCAGTTCGTCCGTGAACTTCGTGTTGACCACGATCCGCCCGGGGAACATCCCGCTGAGGTAGGTCAGCGCCTGCTCGAACCGGGGCTCACCCGAGCCCAGGAAGACGAACTGGGCCGGCAGGCCGAGCAACCCGGGCCCGTCCAGGATGATGTCCAGGCCCTTCTGGGTCACCAGCCTCGCCGCCATCGCGAACAGCGGCGCGGCGGCATCCTCCGCCAGACCGAAACGGCGCTGCGTCGCGGCCTTGGAGGCCGCCTTCGGCAACGGGTGGTCACGGCTGAACGGGGCCGCGGCGATCGGGTCGGTCGCCGGGTCCCAGGCCCGCTGGTCGATGCCGTTGAGGATGCCGTCGAAGCGCGGCCCCATCCAGCTGAAGACATCCTGGAGGCCGAACCCTCCGGCCGCCGTGCGCAGTTCCTTGGCGTGGTTGGGGCTGACCGTGACGGCCGCGTCGGCGAACACCAGGCCGGCCTTCAGCAGGTTCACCTTCCCGTACCACTCCACCTGGCGGTAGTTGAAGAGCTCCGGCGGCAGCCCCAGGGAGTCGAACGAGCTGGCGGGGTAGTGCCCCTGATACCCGGCGTTGTGCACCGAGAGGACCGTCCGGACCGCGTCGTAGAACGGGTCGCCGGCGAACCGGGTCCGCAGGTAGGTCAGCGAAAGCGCCGCGTGCCAGTCGTGGGCGTGCAGGATCGTGGGGCCGGCGGAGATCAGCGGGAGCGCGGTCACGGCGGCCAGGCTGAAGAAGGCCCACCGGTCCAGGTTGTCGGCGTAGTCCGCGCCCCCCTCGCCGTAGAGCCCGGTCCGGTCGAAGAAGTCCTCGTGCTCGATGAAGAAGACCGGCGCCCGCTGCTCGGGATGGACCTGCCGGAGCAGGCGGGCCCATTCCCGCCGATGACCCAGGTCCACCGGGAACCGCTCCCCGACCGGCACCAGCTCCCCGGCGCGCTCCCGGGCGGAGCGGTGCAGGGGCATGATGGCCGACGCTGCCACCCCGGCGAGCGCCTGGAACTTGGCCAGTCCGTTGACCGCCTCGGCCAGTCCGCCGGTGCGGGCAAAGGGGAAGTACTCCGCCGCGACGTGGACCACCGCCACGGGCCGGCCGTCGGCCGCCCGCAAAGGCGGGGACAGTCGCTCTGCCCGGGACTGGGTCCCCTCAGCCGGTTGGTGGGTCATCCGCGGTTGCCAGCCCCTGCATCATCGGAACGTAGAACAGCTCGGCATAGTCGCGCACCATCCGGGCCGCGGTGAATCGACCGGCCGACACCCGGATCGCGTTGCGCATCCGCCCGACCCACGCGGTGGGAATGCCGGCGTCGTCACGCTCGTAGAACAGCGGGACCACTTCGTCCTCGAGCAGCCGGTACAGCGCGTCGGCGTCGGCCTCGTCGGTGATGTCGGTGTCGACGTCCTCGCGGGCGCGGGGGATCGCCCAGCCGTTGGTACCATCGTAGCCCTCCTCCCACCATCCGTCGAGGGTCGAGAGCTGCGGGACGCCGTTGAGCCCGGCCTTCATCCCGCTGGTGCCGCTGGCCTCCATCGGCACCCGGGGCAGGTTGAGCCAGAGGTCCACCCCCTGCACCAGCAGGTGGGCCGGGTGCATGCCGTAGTCCTCGACGAACGCCACCCGGCCCTCGTAGAACGGATCGTGGGTGAACCGGTAGACCGATTGGAGCACTTCTTTCCCGGGGGTGTCTGCCGGGTGGGCCTTGCCGGCGACGACGATCTGCACCGGGCGCCGGGCGTTGACCAGGATCCGGTGCAGCCGCTCGGGGTCGCGGAAGATCAGGTTGGCGCGCTTGTAGGTGGCGAACCGCCGGGCAAATCCGATGGTGAAGGTGTGGGGATCGAGCAGTGCGCCGGCGCCCACGACCTGGGTGGCGTCCTTCCAGTCGTCCGCGAAGCGGCGACGGGTGTCTTCCCGGATCAGGCGGAAGAGCACCTCCTTGAGGTTCTGGTGGACCTCCCACAGCGCCGAGGCCTCGAGGGTCGACAGGCCGGACCACAGCGCCGGGTCGTCGAGCCGGCTGCCCCATCCCGGACCCAGGTGACGGTCGAGGAGTCCCATCACCGGGTTGGCCATCCAGGTAGCGAGGTGGACGCCGTTGGTGATGGAGCCGACCGGGACCTGGTCCACGGGCCGGCCAGGCCAGAGGTCCGCGAACATCTCGCGCGACACCACGCCGTGGCGCTCGGAGACCCCGTTGAGCCCGCGGGAGAGCCGCATCGCCAGGACCGTCATGTTGAAGCGGTGGCCGTTGGTGGTCGGGTGGCGGCCCAGCGCCAGGACCTCGTCCCGGGTCACCCCGAGTTCCTCCCATACCGGCCCCATGCATTCGGCCACCTTCTCCGGGTCGAAGGTATCGTGGCCGGCGGGGACCGGGGTGTGGGTCGTGAACACCGAGGTGTTGCGCACCGTCTGGACCGCCTCGGCGAACGGCGTCCCCGCCACGACCAGCTCCCGCACCCGCTCCAGCGGCATGAAGGCGGCATGCCCCTCGTTGGCGTGCCACGCGGTCGGCTCGATGCCCAGCGCCCGGAGCACCCGGACGCCGCCGGTGCCGAGCAGCCACTCCTGCCTGAGGCGGAGGTCTTCGCCGCCGCCGTAGAGCCGGCTGCACAGGGCCCGGTCGTCGGCGTGGTTCTCCTCCAGGTCGGTGTCCAGCAGGTAGATCGGCACCCGGCCCACCTGCAGCACCCACGCCCGGATGTACACCGGGCGCCCGAAGGTATGCACCACCGCGACGTAGTGAGCCCCCCTCACCCCGGCCAGCGGGGCGACCGGGATCAACTCGGTGCGCACCGGCTCTTCGCTGTCCTCCTGCCAGCCGTCCAGCCGGATCCGCTGGTCGAAATAACCCTGCTTGTAGAACAGCCCGACGCCGACCAGCGGCAGGCCGAGATCGGAGGCCGCCTTGCAGTGATCGCCCGCGAGGACACCGAGGCCTCCCGAGTAGATCGGCACCGAGTTGTGGAGCCCGAACTCGGCGCAGAAATAGGCGATCGATCGTCCGCTCAGATCCCCGTGCTGCTGCCGGAACCAGGTCAGGGACGCCTCACGTTCCCCCTCGACCCAGGCCACCAGGTCGTTGAGCCGCGCCACGAAGTCAGGACTGGCCGCCGCCCAGGCGATCCGCCGCTCCTCCGCCTCGTTGAGCAGGCGGATCGGGTTGTGGCGCGTCTGGTGCCAGAGGTCTTCGTCGATCGACCGGAACAGCGCCCGCGCCTCCCGGTTCCAGCTCCAGGAGATGTTGAGCGCCAGCGTAGCCAGGCCTTCCAGGACCGCGGGCAGGGGACGGATCTTGTCGCGCAGGGACATCATGCCTAGTGCACCAGTTTCTTGTATTTGATCCGGTGCGGCTGGTCCACCGCGACGCCCTTCCGGCGCCGGTAGTCGGCCGCATACTCCTGGTAGTTTCCCTCGAACCAGAACGCCTCGCTGTCGCCCTCGAACGCCAGGATGTGGGTCGCGATCCGGTCGAGGAACCAGCGGTCGTGGCTGATCACCACGACGCAGCCGGCGAACGCCAGCAACGCGTCCTCGAGGGCCCGCAGCGTGTCCACGTCCAGGTCGTTGGTAGGCTCGTCGAGCAGCAGCAGGTTGCCCCCGCTCCGCAGCAGCTTGGCCAGGTGCAGCCGGTTCCGCTCGCCGCCTGAGAGGTTGCCCACCAGCTTCTGCTGGTCGGCCCCGCGGAAGCCGAAGCTGGCGCAGTAGGCGCGCGCGTTCACCTCGCGGTCGCCGAAATCAAGCTGGTCGGAGCCGCCGGAAACCTCCTGATAGACCGTGTGGCCGCCGGCCAGCGCCTCCCGGCTCTGGTCGACGTAGGCCACTTTCACCGTCGCTCCGATCACCAGCTCCCCGGCATCGGGGGATTCCTGGCCGGTGATCATCCGGAAGAGGGTGGTCTTGCCGGCCCCGTTTGGCCCGATCACCCCGACGATGCCTCCGCGGGGCAGGGCGAAGTTGAGGCGCTCGAACAGGAGCCGGTCCCCGAACCCCTTGGCCAGGTCCCGGGCGATCACGACCTCGTCCCCGAGGCGCGGGGCCCGGGGAATCAGGATCTCCGCCCCGGCATCGCGGGCCTGTTTCTCCTCGGCGACCAGGGCGTCGTAGGCGCTGATCCGGGCCTTCGACTTGGCGTGCCGGGCCCGCGGCGACATCCGGATCCACTCCAGCTCACGCTGCAGGGTCCGCTGCCGGGCCGATGCCTGCTTCTCCTCCTGGGCCAGCCGCTTCTGCTTCTGGTCCAGCCAGGACGAGTAGTTGCCCTGCCAGGGAATCCCCTCGCCCCGGTCGAGCTCGAGAATCCAGCCGGCCACGTTGTCGAGGAAGTAGCGGTCGTGGGTCACCGCCACCACCGTGCCCGGGAACTCGGCCAGGTGCCGCTCGAGCCACGCGACCGACTCGGCGTCGAGGTGGTTGGTCGGCTCGTCCAGGAGCAGCAGGTCCGGCTGCTCGAGCAGCACCCGGCAGAGCGCCACCCGGCGGCGCTCCCCGCCCGAGAGCCTGGTCACGTCGGCATCGCCGGGGGGCAGCCGGAGGGCGTCCATGGCGATGTCGATCCTCCGGTCAAGTTCCCAGGCGCCCAGCGTCTCGATGTGGGTCTGGAGGTCGCCCTGCTTCTCCAGCAGCGCGTTCATCTCGTCATCGCTCATCGGCTCGGCGAACCGCAGGCTGAGCTGCTCGAACTCCGTCAGGAGGGCCCGGATGTGGGCGACCGCCTCCTCGACGTTGCCCCGGACGTCCTTGGCAGGGTCGAGGGCGGGTTCCTGGGAGAGGTAGCCGATCCGGATTCCCTCGGCGGGCCGGGCATCCCCGATGAAGTCGGGGTCGACCCCGGCCATGATCCGGAGGAGGGAACTCTTGCCGGCGCCGTTGGCCCCAAGGACCCCGATCTTGGCTCCCGGCAGGAAGGACAGGTATATCCCTTTGAGAATCTCCCGACTGGGCGGGACCACCTTGCGGAGATTCTGCATCGTGTAGATGTACTGGTAATTCGGCATAGCCGTTAAACTTAGTCACTCCCCGCCCCGGGACGCAGGGCGGAGCCTTCTCTCGACTCTCGACTCTCGGCTGCCATGCGCCTCCTCCTGATCCCCGCTCTGCTCACCCTCGCCACCACCGCAGCCGGGCAGGCGCCCGCCTGCGATCCGGACAACGGCGGTCTCAAGCTCCCCACCGGCTTCTGCGCGGTGCTGGTCGGCGAACGGCTCGGCAATGTCCGTCACTTCGCGGTGGCCCCGAACGGGGACATTCTCGCGGCGATGGTGGGCCAGCAGGGCGGCCTCCACCTGCTCCGCGACACCACCGGCGATGGGCGGGTGGACCAGATCATCCAGCTTTACCAGGGCGCCGGGTCGGGGATCGTGTTGACGGCCGATGCGGTCTACTTCGCGCCGAACGACCGGGTGGTGCGGATTCCCTGGCGGCCCGGCGCCACCGCACCGACCGGACCGGTCGACACCATTGCGAGCGGGCTGCCGGTAGGTGGTCATGGCGCCAAGGGCCTGGCGCTCGGGGCTGATGGCGGGCTCTACGTCTCGTTCGGGTCCCGGACCAACAGTTGTCAGGAGAAGGACCGCCAGACCAGGTCCCCGGGGCTGAAGCCGTGTACTGAACTCGAGACCCGGGCCGGCATCTGGCGCCTGGACGTCCGGCGCACGGGTCAGGGCCCGACGGACGCCATCCGGTTTGCGACCGGCCTGCGGAATCCGATGGCCATGGCCGTGGAACCCCGGACCGGAGTGCTCCACACCGCCACCCACGGCCGCGACCAGCTGACCGAGAACTGGGAGTTCGCGGCGGAAGAGGGGCGGGAGAACCCCGCCGAGGAGTTCGGCCCGGTGGTGTCCGGGACCGACTACGGCTGGCCCTACTGCTACTACGATCCCCGCCGGAAGGTGAAGGTCGTGGCGCCGGAATACGGTGGCGATGGGCGTCAGGCCGGTGACTGCGCCCGCTACGCCCAGCCGGCCGTGGCGTTTCCCGCGCACTGGGCCCCCAATGCGGTGCTCTTCTCGTCAGGCACTCACTTCCCGGAGCCGTGGCGCGACGGGGCCTTCATTGCCTTCCACGGATCCTGGAACCGCGGCCCCGGGCCGGAGTACCAGGAGGGGTACCGGGTGGTCTTCGCCCCGTTCCGGGACGGCAAGGCCACGGGCAGCTTCGAGACCTTCGCGGCGCCGGCCGCCGCCCACAACGCGGTGCGCCCCTCCGGCCTCGCCATGGGGCCGGACGGAACGCTGTATATTGGTGCCGACGCCCAGCAGAAGATCTGGCGGGTGTTCTACCGGCCCTGATCCGGGACCATTCAGTCGGAGTGATGCGATGCGAATGCGACGCGTGGGGTTGACGCTCGGCGGACTCGCGGTGGCGGGATTCCTCGCTGCCCAGGCCGTCCAGGGTGGCAGCCCTTTGCAGGTCGGCGCGGTGGCGCCGGACTTCACGCTGCCCTCGGCCACCAGCACCGGCGTGGGCAAGCCGGTTCGCCTCTCGGACTACAAGGGACAGACGGTGGTCCTGGCCTTCTTCTTCAAGGCCAGGACCGGCGGCTGAACAGTCCAAATGGACGCGTACCGTGATCAGTACGCGAAGATCTTCAAGGATGGCAAGGGCGTCACCTTGCTGGCGATCAGCACCGATCCCGACACCACGCTCGCTTCGTGGGCGCGGGACAAGGGCTATCAGTTTGCGCTCCTCAGCGACATGGGGGCGGAGGTGGGGAAGAAGTACGGTGCGTTCGTGAACACCCCCCGGGGGCCGCTCGACAACCGGACCCTCTTCATCGTGGGACCGGACGGCAGGATCGCCCACGTCATGGCCCCTTTCCGCGAGGTCGACGCGACGTCCTATACCCAGTTGGCGGAGGCGGTGGCGCGGATCGCGAGGTGAGGCGGGAGTCGTAAGTCGTACGCCATAAGTCGTACGAGAGGCCCGGTGCCCGCGCACACGCCGCTCGTGCGACTTTCGACTTTCGACGTACGTCTCACCGGATCGCCCCCTCCAGCGCCGCCAGGCTGGCCTCGATCTCGATGGGCCGATTCGCCCAGACCGGAGCCGGGTCCGCGTCGCGGTGAAACCGCACCAGGATCTCCGGGTCTTTGAGGACATGACCCGTCAGGACCGCGACTACCCGTTCCCCGGCACGGATGGTCCCCGTGGCGACCAGCTGCCGGACGCCGGCCACGCTCGCGGCGCTGGCCGGCTCACAGCCGACGCCGGCCGCGTCGATCACGGCCTTCGCCGCCAGGATCTCCTCGTCGCTGACGGCCGCCACGACGCCGTCGGTTTCGCGGATGGTGTGAACGGCCCGCGGCCAGGAGGCCGGATCGCCGATCTTGATCGCCGTGGCGACTGTGTCCGCGTGCACGGTTCGGCGCTCACGGAATCCCTCCAGGAACCCGCGGTGGAACGGAGCGGCGCCGGAGGCCTGGATCGCGGCGACCCGTGGCACCCGGGCGATCAGCCCGGCCTCGCGCGCCTCGATCAGGGCTTTGCCGAACGCTGCGGTGTTGCCGAGGTTGCCCGCCGGCAGGGCGATCCAGTCGGGCGCCTCCCATCCGAGTTGCTGCAGCATCTCCAGGACGATGGTCTTCTGGCCCTCGACCCGCCACGGGTTGATTGAATTGACCAGGTACACCCCCAGGGCCTGACTGGCGGCCTCGAGCAGCCGGAGGCAGGTATCGAAGTCCCCGCGCACCAGCAGGGTGCGGGCGCCGTAGGCCAGTGTCTGGGTCAGCTTGCCCAGGGCGGTCTGGCCGGCAGGAACCAGCACCAGCGCGGGGATTCCCGCCTGGGCGGCGTAGGCGGCGAGCGAGGCGGCGGTGTTGCCTGTCGAGGCGCAGGCCACCGCGGTGGCCCCGATCCGCTTGGCCTGGGTGACTCCCACCGTCATTCCCCGATCCTTGAACGACCCGGTCGGGTTGTGACCCTCGTGTTTGAGCAGCAGCCCCTCTGCCCCCGCCCACCGGGCCACCGCCGGCCGGTCGAGCAGGGGGGTGTTGCCCTCGGGATGAGACACCATGGCGGCGATGTCGGCGCTCGGCATCACCAGCTCCCGGAACCGCCAGACCCCCGATGCGATCGTCCCAGGCCGAGTGCAGCACCGCGTCTGGAACAGGGCCCGCAGGCTCCCATCCGGATCCGTGACCCCGCGGTGCCGGACCTCGAGGAGGCCGCCGCAGCCGCACCGGGTCGCCGGGTCGGTCTCGATCCGTTCCTCGCCGCAGGCGGAGCAGGCCTGCCAGCTGGCGGGCCGGGGCGTGTCGAACAGGCTCATGCGATGTCGATTCTGAGACCCAGCGGGTCTGGCGTGGTGACGCGGGCATCGCTGTCGAGGCCGGCGTCACGGTAGGCTGCTTGCATCGCCACCGCGATCCGGTCGGCGGTCACCCGGTCCGAGGCGAAGGCGAACGCGGTGGGGCCGCTGCCCGAGATCGAGCCTCCCAGGGCCCCCGCCTGGGTCGCGGCCCGCTTGGCCTCCGCAAAGCCGGGAAGCAGGGTCGCCCTCGCCGGCTCGGCGAGGCGGTCATCGATCGCCCGTCCCAGCAGGGCCAGGTCGCCAAGGCAGCACGCGGCCACGATCGCCGCCGTCTGGGCCATCTGGTGAATGACGACGGGGCGGGGGACCTTCGTGGGCAGCGCCGCACGCCCGTCCGCGGTCCGCAGTTCCATGTGGGGGTGGACCAGGACGATGAAGACTCCCGCCGGCGCCGGCAGGCGGATGCAGTCGAGCGGGTCCAGCGACCGCACCAGCGCCAGCCCGCCGAGGATCGAGGCGGCCAGGTTGTCGGCGTGGCGCCCGGCGACCTGGCTCTCGGCCTCGAGTGCGGCCGCGATCACTCCGGCCGCGTCGAGCGGACTCCCCAGCAGGGCGTTCATCGCCCCGGCCCCGGCCGCGGAGGAGGCCGCGCTGCCGCCCTGGCCCCCGGAGAGCGGCAGTCCTTTTCGTACCCGGAGCGACACCCCGAAGTCGGCGCGCCCGGCCAGGCGGCGGACCGCGTCGGCGGCGAGGGCGGAGGCGTGGCGGGCCGGGTCCGTCGGGAGGGAGGGATGCCCAGGCTCGAGCACCACGATGGCGCCGCCGCCGATCGGTTCCGCCGTGACGGTGTCGCCCGCACCGGCCACCGCCAGCCCCAGAACGTCCAGACCGGGGCCGACGTTGCCGATCGAGCCCGGCGCGAAGGCGGTCGCGCGGCGAATTCCGGAAGCGGGATGAAGGGCGTGGGTCATGTTCGAATGATGAAGGGACGATAAACCGGCCGACGCGCCGCGGCCACTTCGGGCCTGTCGCCCGGCGCGCACGTCCTGCTACATTTGTGGGCCTTCCAACCGGACCCGAAAGGAGCCCAGCGTATGCGGGTGTTCCGCCGCAGGTCGAACGGTCGTTCCCTCGACTGCGGCGCCTCGTTCCCTCAGGCTGGATCCAGCCGGTTGCTGCGACCTCATGGTTGCCCGTCCCATCCATACTTCATCCAGACTTGTTCCGGCCGCCCCGCGCCTTCCGGCGCGCGGCCGCTCCGACGCGCACGGACCTGAACTCCGTCGCAGCTTACCCCCAGGAGAAGGAGGCGATCGGTGAAACGAAGTGTGCCGCAGGCCACGGGGACCGGGAGTCATCTCCCATGAGAATCTCCGTTCCCAGGGAGTCACGGCCGGGTGAGCGGCGCGTGGCGCTCGTGCCGGAGTCCTGCAAGAAGCTGATCCAGGCCGGCTACGAAATCTCGGTCGAGGCCGGTGCCGGCGCGGCTGCCTCCTATCCGGACGATGCCTATCGCGCCGTCGGCGTGACCGTCGAAGCCGACCCCGCGGCCCTGCTGGGCGCCGCGGACATCGTGCTCCAGGTCAATGCCCCCTCGGTGACCGGCCGCACGGAAGTCGACTGGATGCGACCGGGAGCCATCTGGCTCGGGTCCCTCATGCCGCTCCGGAACCTCGATGCGGTGACCGCCCTGGCCGCCCGCGGGGTCACCGCCTTCGCCACCGATGCGATCCCGCGCACGACGCGGGCCCAGTCGATGGACACCCTGTCGTCGATGAACAACATCATCGGCTACAAAGGGGTGCTGCTGGCCGCGGCCGAGCTCAACCGGTATTTCCCGATGCTGATGACGGCCGCCGGCATGGTGCCGCCCGCGAAGGTGTTCGTGGTCGGGGCCGCGGTGGCCGGGCTCCAGGCGATCGCGACCGCCCGCCGGCTCGGCGCCAACGTCACCGCCACCGACGTGCGTCCCGAGGTGAAGGAGCAGATCGAGAGCGTCGGCGCCAAGTACGTCGGCATCGAGCTCAAGGAGAGCGCCTCGGCCGGCGGGGGCTACGCCAAGGAACTGTCCGAGGAGGACCAGGCCCGCCAGCGGGAGATGCTCGCGGAGCAGTGCACCCTGGTGGACGTGGTGATCACGACCGCCCTCATCGGGGGCGTCTTCGCCCCCCGGCTGATCACCGCCGACATGGTCGGGAAGATGCGCCCCGGCACCGTCATCATGGACCTGGCGGCGGACGGGGGCGGCAACTGCGAACTGTCCCGGCCCGGTGAGACGGTCGAGGTCAACGGGGTCCGGATCGTCGCGCCGCTCAACCTCCCCTCCTCGATGGCCTTCCACGCCAGCCTGCTCTTCTCCCGCAACCTGAACAGCTTCCTGCAGGCCTTCACCACGGAGAAGGCCTTCCAGCTCGACCTGAACGACGACATCCAGCAGGGGGCGCTGATCACCCATGAGGGCAAGGTGACGAACCCGAGGACCAGGGACGCCCTGGAAAAGGCGGGCGCATGAACCTGAACCACCGTCCCGTGCCGCCCGGCTCCGAGCCGGGCGGGCATGAAAGGAGTTCCCCGAGAATGGCGCGAACGCTGATTCGCCGGGCCGGTCCGGCCGTGCTGGTGGCCGGGCTTGGCATCGCCGCGGCACTGAACGCCACGCCCGTGCAGGTGCCCGAGCCGGCCGCCCTCCACCAGGAACCGCCGGTGGACTACTGGTCGCTGCTGTTCGTCTTCGTCCTCGCCACGTTCATCGGACTGGGCATCATCCGCCGGGTGTCGCGGCTGCTGCACACGCCCCTGATGTCGCTGACCAACGCCATCTCGGCCATCGCCGTGGTCGGCGCCATCCTGGTGGTCGGGCCGGAATACCCCGAGGAGATCCGGTGGCTCGGGGCGATCGCCCTGTTTGCCTCGATGACCAACATCGTCAGCGGGTTCCTGATCACGGACCGGATGCTCAAGATGTTCAAGCAGGACGAGGGAGGGAAGAAATGAACTACTCCTTCGTCCAGTTCTTCTACCTCATCGCCACGGCGCTGTTCGTCTTCTCGCTCCACTGGATGAACGACCCGAAGACCGCCCGTAAGGGCGTCTTCGCCGGCGTCGGCGCCATGGCGATCGCCGTGCTGGCCACCTGGGGACAGCCCTTCATCGTCAACCACGGCTGGATCATCGCCGCCCTCGTCCTCGGGGTGGCCGTGGGCTGGCCGCTGTCGCGGGTGCCGCTCACCGCGGTCCCGCAGCGGACCGCCCTGTCCCACGCCTTCGGCGGCCTGGCCGCGGGCCTGGTGGGCACCGCCAAGTACTACCTGTGGCTCCAGGAAGGGCCGGAGAACCTCACGCCCTTCAAGATGATCGCCATCATCGCCGAGATCATCCTGGGCTTCCTGACCTTCACGGGCAGCCTGATGGCCGCCGGGAAGCTCCAGGAGATCAAGTGGATCCCCCAGCGGCCGGTGACCTATCCGCTGCAAAACGTCAGCAATCTGGCCCTGCTGCTGGTCGGCGTCGGGCTCGGCATCGCGATCGTGCTGAATCCGACCGCCAGCTGGGCGCCGATGGTCTTTCCGGCCATCATCGGCATCGCCCTCATCTTCGGGGTGCTGCTGATCATCCCGATCGGCGGCGCCGACATGCCGACGGTGATTGCCATCCTGAACGCCTACGCCGGCCTGTCGGCGGTGGCCATGGGCTTCGTGCTCGACAACAAGCTGCTGATCACCGCCGGGGCGCTCGACGGATCGAGCGGCCTGATCCTCTCGATCATCATGTGCAAGGCGATGAACCGCTCGTTCACCAACGTGCTGTTCGGAGCGTTCGGGCAGGTCCAGGCGACCAAGGCCATCGGCGAGCAGAAGGTCTACAAGGCGGAGTCCTTCGAGGGAGCCGCGCAGATCATGGAACAGGCCAACCTGGTCGTCATCGTCCCCGGCTACGGGATGGCGGTCGCCCAGGCCCAGCATAAGGTGCGCGAATTGTATGACCAGCTGAAGAAGCGCGGGATCACGGTCAAGTTCGCGATCCACCCGGTGGCCGGCCGGATGCCGGGCCACATGAACGTCCTGCTGGCGGAGGCCGATATCCCGTACACCGACCTGGTGGAGATGGACGAGATCAATGGCGACATGCCGCAGTGTGACGTCGCGCTCGTGGTCGGGGCCAACGACGTGGTCAACCCGGCGGCCCGCTACGACAAGGCCAGCCCGATCTACGGGATGCCGATCATCGCCGCGGACAAGGCCCGGACCGTCTTCGCGATCAAGCGGAGCAAGAACCCCGGCTTCGCGGGGATCGACAACGAGCTCTATTTCTCCGACAAGACCTGGATGCTGTTCGGCGATGCCAAGCAGGTGATCGGGGAGCTGGTGAAGTCGCTGTCCGGTGGCAGCGGGATGCACTAGTCGGGGCGGTTGAGGGAAGGGGGACCGGGCGGCTCGGTGGCCGCCCGGTCCCTTTGCTTCAGGGGGATTCGCCGGCCTGACCGCTGGGCTACGGCAGCTCGAGAAACTGTCCCAGGAAGGCCCGGGCCGACGGGGTGTCCAGTCGATAATCCCAGGAGGTCGCCCGGCAGGGAATGTCGCCCTTCGAGACGGTGGCCACGACGGTCCGGGTGGCGTCGCCCTCGAGAAACTTCGGGCTGCCGGAGTCACCGAAGCAGTCCCCGCCCAGCCCGGTCGCTGCCCGCGCCATCAGCAGCACCAGCCAGTTGGGCCGCAGGGCCGAGAACCGGGACAGCGACTGGTTCCGCCTCCCGTCCCAGGAGAAGCCGGCCGAGGGATTCCCCCGGCCCAGAGCGGACGCGCCATACCCGACGTTCACGAAGTTCCTCATCCGGAGGCCGCCCTGGGCCGCCAGGCCGTCCAGGTGTCCGGCGGAGGGGAGCGGCAGCGGCGTGATATCCTCCACCGGCTCGGCCAGCTCGACCAGCCCCATGTCCTGCGGGTCGGCGGCATCGTGCCAGTATCGCGGGGATATGTGGAACGCCCCGGCCGCCCGCAGCTCGGTGACGCCGTCCCGCAGGTCGGGGTCGAAGGTGACGAACAGCCGGGCCCCGGCGGGCAGCCAGGCGAGGCAGTGACCCGCCGTCAGGAAGTACCTCTCGCTGACCAGGGTGCCGGAACAGAGCAAGTCCGGCCCGACTTCGATATCGCCACTGCCGTCCAGGTCGAAGAGCAACGCCCCGACCGCGGCGTAGTCCGCGCTGGCCGGCTCGCCGCCGATGATCAGGGAGGGGGCCTCGGGCTGGGTAGGGGCGGGCTGGGTGCAGGCACCAATGACGGTCACTGCCGCAACCAGAGCCAGGTGCGAGATCCGCATGCGGTCCTCCGTTGAAGGGGGCGACGAATCAACGCGGGTGCCCGGCCGCGTCAGTAGGTGCTGAAGCGGACAACGCTACCCCGCCGGAGTCATCACCCAGTCAATCGGGC
This sequence comes from Gemmatimonadales bacterium, assembly GCA_036390535.1. GTDB lineage: Bacteria > Gemmatimonadota > Gemmatimonadetes > Gemmatimonadales > GWC2-71-9 > SZUA-320. The sequence continues at coordinate 14,890 of DASWBQ010000442.1, forward strand.
CCACTGTTCTGTAACGAACGTGTAACACCCCGTGCAAGCGGAGGCTGCTGAGGCGTACTACCTATGGACTCGGCACGTCCAAGTCGGTGCAGGGATGGCGTGATCGAGGTCACCGACTGGAGTGCCAAAATGGCGGGCCTCCACGGCGCTGTTGCGCAAAGTCAACTCCCGTATGGAGTTAACCTAACTTATTGATATTGTGCTATTTAGGTGCTAGATTGGCGCGTCGTTTGGACTAGCTGGTCCGGCACGATTCCGACACGGTGTATCGGAATTTCTAGCCCGCAAGGAGAGCTATCGTGGCAGGTACCCCCCGCGCAAAGCGCCGTGCTGTTCGCCCCGCGCAGATTGCGCGCGCAGTCGATGAAGGTCGCGAGAGCCTCGATCTCTACCTCGATGAGATCAGCCGGGTCCCGCTGCTGACTCGTGACGAAGAGATGGAACTGGCCCGCAAGGCGTTCCGCGGCAACATCACCGCACAGGAAAAGCTGGCGCGCCACAACGTGCGGTTCGTCGTCTCCGTCGCCAAGAAGTTCCAGAACCGCGGGGTACCCCTGGTCGATCTGATCGGCGAGGGCAACCTCGGATTGATGACTGCGGCCCGCAAGTTCGACCCCGATCGCGGTGTGAAGTTCATCTCCTACGCCGTCTGGTGGATCCGCCAGGCCGTGCAGGCGGCGATCGCCCGCCATGGCCGGCCGGTCCGGGTGCCGCTCAACCGCACCGCCGACCTGAGCCGGCTGGGCCGCACCACCACCCTGCTGAAGGAGAAGCTGGGCCGGATGCCGACGACCGAGGAACTGGCCCGCGCCACCGGTCTGACTGTCGAGGCGGTCCGGTCGCTGAGTGCCCTCAATTCCGAGGCCGTCCGGCTCGACCACCCGACCCGGGATGGCGACGGCAATGAGCGGATGGAGCGCTTCACCGCCGCCGACCAGGAAGGCACCGACAGCTCGACCATGGCCAACAGCCAGACCGCCGACATCGAGGCGGCGCTGGCGGTCCTGCCCCCTCGGGACGCGAAGGTGCTCAAGCTCTACTTCGGCCTCGAGGACGGCAACAGCCGCACCCTCGAGGAAATCGGCCGGATGATGGGCGTCACCCGTGAGCGGATCCGGCAACTCCGCGACCGGGCCCTCCTCCGGCTCCGCGAGGGCGAAACCGGCGAGCGGCTGAAGGACCTGGTCGCCTAGGCGGTTGGGTACCCGGGCGGTTCGGCGGGTGGACTCGCCGACCTGTCCAGAGCGAGCGGGCCCCGGACAATCTCCCCGGGGCCCGTTTCACGTCGGGGCCTGTCGGACGATTGGCCGAAGCACCCGCCCAACCGTCCAGCCGCCTAACCACCCATGAACATCCTGAGCACCCGCGGCAGGATGCCGCCATGTCGGTAGTAGTCCACCTCGACCTGGGAGTTGAGGCGCACCACCGCCTCGAACGCCACCGTCGTGCCGTCCTCCCTGGTGGCCGTCACCCTCACCCGCCCGTTCGGCACGGGCCCGGCCGCGATCCCCTCGATCGCGAATGTCTCCCGGCCGGTGAGCCCCAGTGACTCCCGGGTCTGCCCCGGTGCATAGCTGAGCGGCAGGACGCCCATCCCGACCAGGTTGCCGCGATGGATCCGTTCGTAGCTCTGCGCGATCACGGCCTTCACGCCCAGGAGCATGGTGCCCTTCGCGGCCCAGTCGCGGCTCGACCCGGTGCCGTATTCCTTGCCGGCGAGGATCACCAGCGGAGTGCGCTCCGCGCCATAGCGCATCGCCGCGTCGTAGATGGACAGGAGCTCGCCGGTGGGCAGGTGCTCCGTCCAGTTCCCTTCCTTGCCGGGCGCCAGCGCGTTCTTGATCCGGACGTTCCCGAAGGTCCCCCGCATCATCACCTCGTGGTGACCCCGGCGCGCGCCGAAGGTGTTCCAGTCCGGCTGCGCCACGCCCCGCTCGAGCAGGTACTTCGCGGCGGGCCCGTTCTTCGGGATCGTCCCGGCCGGGGAGATGTGGTCGGTGGTCACCGAATCGGCGAGCACGGCGAGGACGCGCGCGTCCCGGATGTCGCTGAGCCGGCCCGGGGTCGCCGGGAGGTCCACGAAGAACGGCGGCTCGGCGATGTAGGTCGAGCCCGGGTCCCACGCGAACCGGCTGCCGCCCGGCACGGGCAGTGCCTGCCACTGGGCGTCCCCTTCGAACACCCTGGCGTACTGGGTGGTGAACAGCTCCGGGGAGAGCGCCGAGGCCATCGTCGCGTTGATCTCCTGCGGGCTGGGCCAGAGCTCCTTCAGGAAGACCGGGCGGCCGTCGCTGCCGGTGCCCAGCGGTTCGGTCGCGGGGTCGAGGTCGATCCGCCCGGCCAGCGCGAAGGCCACCACCAGCATCGGGGAGGCGAGGTAGTTGGCCCGGATCTGGGGGTGGACCCGCGCCTCGAAGTTCCGGTTGCCCGAGAGGATCGCGGCGAGGACCAGCTGGTTGGCGTCGATTGCCTGGGCCACCGGTTCGGGGAGTGGTCCCGAGTTGCCGATGCAGGTGGTGCAGCCATACCCCACCACATCGAAGCCGAGCTGCTCCAGGTAGGGTAGCAGCCCCGCCGCCTTCAGGTAGTCGGTCACCACCCGCGATCCGGGGGCCATGCTGGTCTTCACCCACGGCCGGCTGGTCAGGCCCCGCTCGACCGCCTTCCTGGCCAACAGGCCGGCTCCGATCATGACGGAGGGGTTCGAGGTGTTGGTGCAGCTGGTGATCGCCGCAATGGCGATGGCGCCATCGGTGATCTCGGCCGTCACCCCCTTCATCGTGACGCTCACGGCCCCGTTCGTCGCGACCCCGCCGCCCTCACTCTGCATGCGCGCGGCCGGGGCCAGGTCGCCCAGTCCACCCCGGAAGCTGCGCTTGAGGTCCGCCAGCGGCACCAGGTCCTGGGGCCTCCGGGGCCCGGCCAGGCTCGGCACCACCTTCGAGAGGTCGAGCACCAGCGTCGTGGAGAACACCGGGTCCGGCGTCGCCGTGGTGTGGAAGAGATGGTTTTCCTTCGCGTACCGCTCGGTTCGCTCCGCCTCGGCGGCCCGGCCGGTCCGCCGCAGGTAGGTCAGGGTCTCCGCGTCGACCGGGAAGAAGCCCATCGTGGCGCCGTACTCGGGCGCCATGTTGGCGATGGTCGCCCGGTCGGCCAGCCCGAGTGTGGGCAGGCCGGGGCCGAAGAACTCCACGAACTTGTCGACCACGCCGTGCTTCCGGAGGATCTGGGTGGCCGTGAGCACCAGGTCGGTGGCTGTCGTGCCCACCGGCAGCTCCCCGACCAGCTTCATGCCGACCACCTCGGGGATGAGCATGAAGTACGGCTGCCCCAGCATCACCGCCTCCGCCTCGATCCCGCCCACGCCCCAGCCCAGCACCCCCAGGCCGTTGATCATGGTGGTGTGGGAGTCGGTGCCCACCAGGGTGTCGGGATAGGCGGTGAGGGCGCCGTGCTGCTCCCGCAGCTGGACCACCGGCGCCAGCCGCTCGAGGTTCACCTGGTGGACGATCCCGGTGCCCGGCGGCACGACGCTGAAATTGCGGAAAGCCCGCTGCGCGAACTTCAGCAGTTGATAGCGCTCGGCGTTGCGCTCAAATTCGAGGCTGACGTTGAGGCGGAACGCCTCCGGGGAGCCGTAGTGATCCACCTGGACGGAGTGGTCGATCACCAGGTCACTGGGCACCACCGGGTTGATCCGTTCCGGGTCGCCGCCCATCCGGGCCATGGCGTCCCGCATCGCGGCGAGGTCCACCACGCAGGGCACCCCGGTGAAGTCCTGGAGGACGACGCGGGCCGGCATGAAGGGAATCTCGCCGCCGCCGGCCGTGGCCGGGCTCCACCCCGCCAGCGCCCGGACGTGGGACTCGTCCACCAGGCCGTGGCCGACGTGGCGAAGGGCGTTCTCGAGCAGCACCCGGATCGAGAAGGGAAGCCGGTCGAGCTCGGCCAGGCCCTGCCGGGCCAGGGCGTCGAGCCGGTAGATCGTCACGGAGCCCTCGGGGAGGGCCAGGGTCGCGCGGGCGCCGAAGGGATGGGAGGCAGCGGTCATGAGCGGCGGGATTTCGAGGTGGGAGAGGTGGGCAGACAACCGATGAAGATAACGCTGCCGCGCGCCATCACCCGCCGTGATGACGGGCTCCTGGTCGACTGGGACGGAACCGGCCACGTCGGCCTGGTGCCGGCCCGGGTCCTCCGTCTGGCCTGCCCCTGCGCCGAGTGCGTTGAGGAGATGACCGGTCGCCCCCTCCTCGACCCGGCCCGGGTGCCGCTCGATGTTTACCCCGTCGCTGCCGAGCTGGTCGGGGCCTACGGCCTGCGGATCCGGTGGAGTGACGGGCACGGAACCGGCATCTACACTTTCGACCGGCTCCGGGCGGCCTGTTCCTGCGCCGCCTGCCGGCCGGCGTCGTGACTCTGGTGCGGTGGGGTCCCCCGCTGTAACATCCCCCGGCCCGGCGCAACGCCGGGCCTCACCGCTGGACCGGGAGCGGCATGATCGCAGGGCTGCGGTACTGGATCATCATCTGGTATGGGATCCTCCTGCTGGGGCTGGCCGGCCTCGGGGGAGCGGTGTTTTGGGGGAAGCGCACACAGTGGAAAAACCTCGACGAGATCTTCCGCGGCATCGGGACCATCACGGTGTCCGTCGGGATGCTGCTGCTGCTCTACCGGCGCGCCGTGGGGCTGGGCCAGCTGCTGCTGATCCTCGCCCTCGCCTGCTTCATCCTCGCTTTCATCTTCGGCCGGCGTACCGACCGACCCAGGCCCGCCGGGTGATCGGGCGCCCCGCGGCGCTCGCCCTCCTGGTCGGCCTGCTGCTGGCTTCACGCCCGTCGCCGGCGGCCGCCCAGCAGCTTGGGCCCTCCACGGGCGGGATGGCGGCGCTCGATCAGGCCCGCCGCTTCGTCGGACAGCAGAAACGGGTGCTGATGATCGCGGCGCACCCCGATGATGAGGACACCGAGCTCCTCACCATCCTCGCCCGGGGTCTGGGAGCGGAGGCGGCTTATCTCTCGCTCACGCGGGGTGAGGGTGGCCAGAACCTGATCGGCGGTGAGCTGGGACCGGCGTTGGGCGTGCTGCGGAGCGAGGAACTGCTGGCAGCCCGGGCGCTCGACGGGGCCCGGCAGTACTTCACCAGGGCCTACGATTTCGGCTTCTCCAAGAACCTCGAGGACACCTGGCGGTTCTGGCCCCGGGACACCGTCCTCAAGGACGTGGTCCGGGTGATCCGGACGTTCCGGCCGCAGGTGGTCGTGTCGATCTTCTCCGGGACCCCGCGGGACGGCCACGGGCAGCACCAGGCGGCGGGGTGGGCGGCCCGCGAGGCCTTCGCGGCCGCCGCCGACCCGACCCGGTTCCCCGAGCTCGAACGCGACCTCGGGCTGCAGCCGTGGCGCGTGGCGAAGCTCTATCAGAGCGCCCGGTTCGACACGGCCGGAGCCAGCGTGGTGCTCGAGGGCGGCGTCCTCGACCCCGCCGTGGGACAGTCCTACCTCCAGATCGCGATGCGGGGCCGCAGCCTCCACCGGTCGCAGGACATGGGGGCGGCCCAGCGGATCGGGCCTTCGGCGGTTCGCCTCCGCCTGCTCGAGGACCGGACCGGTACCACTGGAGACGGTCTCTTTGCCGGGGTGGACACCACCTACGCCGCCCCGCTCGGACTGGGCGGCGTGGCCGGGGCGGAGGCCAACGGCCTGCAGACGGTCGCCGGTCGGGCCGTCCGCGAGCCGATGGCGCGGGCCGACCTTGTGATCGCGAGGGACCAGCTCGCCCGGATCGCCGCTGCCCGGCAGTCTCCCGAGGCGCGCGACCAGGTGGCCCGCATGGACGAGGTCCTGTTCCGGTCCAGCGCCGTCCTCTGCGACGCCACCACGTCCGTGGAGCGCCCCGTGCCGGGCCAGGAGGTACTCGTGTCCCTGCAGTGCTGGAATGCGTCCTCTCGGGCGGTTCGGGTCACTACCAGGCTGGAAGCGGGTATCCCGGGCATGACGGTCGCGCCGCGGGAACGCCCCCTCGCGCCGGGAGAGCTGTTCACCGATACGGTCCGGGTGACCGTGCCCACCGACGCCGCGCCGACGGCCCCCTACTACCTCCGCGCGCCGCGGGCGGGGGCCATCTACACCTGGCCGGCAGGTGAGGACCGCGCCCTCGGGGGCCTGCCTTTTGAGCCCCCGGTGCTCCAGGCGGCCTTCGAGTTGTCCACTGGCGGGGCGGAGCGGCGCGAAGTGGTCTACCGCACCGTCGACCAGGCCGTGGGCGAAGTGCGGCGGCCCCTGAGCATCGTCCCTCCGGTGTCGGTCACGCTCCAGCCCGGGGCCGGCCTCTGGCCCGCGGGGCCTCCGCGTCCCCACCGCTTCACGGTGACGCTGCGGCATGCCGCCCCGGAGCCGACCGAAGTCAGTGTGCGGCTGGAAGTCCCGCAGGGGTGGCGGGTCAGCCCGGCTCAGCCGGTCCGGTTCGAGCAGCCTGGCGAGGAGCGAGTCCTCCAGTTCACGGTCACGCCCGCGGCGCGGGCCATGGGGCGCCACGCCGTCCTCGTCGCGCTCGACCAGCCCGGCGTGACCCGGCTTGCGCAGGGAACCGCCGTGGTGGCCTATGCCCACATCCATCCCCGTCAGGTGCTCACTCCGGCCGAGGCGATCATCGAGATCGCGCCCTTCGGGCTCCCGGGCGGCGGTGCCATTGCCTATGTGCGCGGGGCCGCCGACCGGGTCCCGGAGGCGCTCGACGTCCTCGGCCTCGCCGTCACGCCGCTCACCGGAACCACCCTCGGCCGGACCGACCTCTCCCGGTTCACGACCATCGTGATCGGGCCCCGCGCCTACGAGACCGATCCGGCGCTGGCGGGGCAGAACGACCGCCTGGTCGAGTTCGCCCGGCGCGGGGGCACGGTCCTGGTGCAGTATCAGCAGGAGGTCTACTTCCGCGGTGGGTACGCCCCCTACCGCCTCTCGCTCACGGCGGAGGGCGAGGAGTCCACTTTCCGGGTGAGGGCACCCCGCGTCGCCGAGGAGGACGCCCCTGTCACGGTGCTCGATCCGGCCCACCCCGCGCTGCGGGGCCCGAACCGGCTGCAGGCAGGCGACTGGGACGGATGGGTTCAGGAGCGCGGCCTCTACTTCGCGCGGAGCTGGGGGCCGGAATGGACGCCGCTCCTCGAGATGAACGACCGGGGCGAGCCGCCACAGCGCGGCGGGCTCCTGGCGGCGCGCGTCGGACGGGGTTGGTATGTGTACAGCGGGGTCAGCTTCTTCCGCCAGCTGCCGGCGGCGGTTCCCGGCGCGACCCGCCTCTTCCTGAACCTTCTCGCCCTCGGTCGCCCCCGGGCCGGAGTCTAGCGTGACCGCCCTGGAGGGTTCGCGCGACCAGCTGCGACGCCTCGCAGTCCTGATCGCCGCCAGCGGGATCGACATGATCGGGTTCGCCATGGTGTTCCCGCTCCTGCCGCTGTATGCCCGCGACCTGAATGCCACGCCCGAGGAAATCGGGGTGCTCCTGGCCGCCTACTCGGTGGCGCAGCTCCTCATGGCCCCGATCTGGGGGCGGGTGTCCGACCGGTATGGCCGACGGCCGGCGCTCCTGATCGGCCTTTCCGCCGCCGCCGCCGCCTACCTGGTCTTCGCCTTTGCCGATTCGTTCTGGCTGCTGCTCCTCTCCCGCCTGGTGCAGGGGGCCGGCGGAGGCACCACCGCGGTCGCGCAGGCCTACGTCGCCGACACCATCCAGCCGTCGGACCGGGCCCGCGCCCTCGGGTGGCTGTCCGCGGCCAGTTCCCTCGGTGTGGCCATCGGCCCCGTGTTCGGATCGACCGCGGCGCACTGGGGCCAGGCGGGGCCGGGCCTGATCGCGGCCGGGCTCTGTTTCGTCAACGTGGCCTTTGCCTGGC
>DASWBQ010000443.1:0-8650 GCA_036390535.1 Gemmatimonadales bacterium
GACCAGAAGGTCCAGTGGCTGGTGAACCTCCGGACCCCGGTCCGCCGAGGCGGACTGCTCTGGCCCGGCAGCCTGCTCCGGATCGACTGGTACCCCACCGAAAGCCACGGCTTCGCCATCGGGATCACGACGCCGATCGGCGACCCCCTCGCTGGGCGGGGCCGCCCCATCCGCATCGGGGTCGTCGCCACCGGCGGCTTCACTCCCGCACCGCCACCGCCGTCGCCGGGCGCCGAGGTCACCCGGCTGCTCGACAGCGCCGCGGCATCGGCCCGGGCGATCCGCCAGCTGGTGGTGCCGTTCCTCGACCACGACGGCCACGACTGGGCCACCGCCGACGCCCGGTTTGGCCGGCAGGCGTCGGCGCTCCGCGCCCGCGTCGCCGCCCGCGGTGAGCTGGACGAGGTCCGGTTCTTCCACCAACAGATCACCGACGCCTTCTCGGTCGCGGCCGGCTCGCCCGCGGCCGGCAGCGCGGTGGCGAGGCAGGCGCGCGCCATCGTTCTGGAGCATACCCTCCTCCCGTACGACGCCCTCCTCGGCCGGAGCAAGAAGCCGGCGACCCTCCACGAACTCGGCGTCGTCGCGTCGGGGCATTTCGGGAAGTGGCTCGCCACCACGGACCTGGTGGCGGCGGACCGGGGCGAGGCGGTGCGGCACGTCCTGCGCCGCTACATCCGGATCATCGACGAGACGGGGCACGCCGCCGCGAAGGAGTGGGACGACCCGCGCCTCGACTGGGTCCCGCTGCAGCTGGCGCTGCTGCCCGAGGAGCACGACGAGCAGGCGGAACTCGACGCCCTGGTCGAGCGGGCCGCCGGCGTCCGGTTCACCGAGGGCAATCGGGTCCGCTATCTCGCCAACCTGCACTTCCACGACGAGCTGCTCCAGAGCATCCGGAAGGCCGAGGACTACCACGTCCTCTGGATTCACGACTTCCCCGCCGTCACCGACGGGGGGATCGACCGGGCCAGCTTCGAGCAGGTCGTGGACGGGTACCTGGCCACCCTGGCGGCGCGGGTCGAAGCCTACGACCGGAGCGGCCGCCTCCCGGCGTACTTCATCCTCCTCGACCAGCACTACTACGAGGCGCGACACTCCCGCCGCCTCATGACCATCCTCGAGAACCCGCTGACTGTCTCCGCCGAGCTCGACGGCGCCTCGCCGGACCAGTGGCGGCGGCTCGAAGTGGCCCTGGCCCGGCTCAAGGCCGCGGTCGCCGGATCCAAGGCGCTGCAGGCTGAGGCGGCCGCCTACGGCGAGGGCTGGCTCAGGAGCCGGGTCAAGGTGCAGGTCAACATCACCAACCGGGTCGACGCCACCTTCTGGGGCGGCGGGCTCATCTCGACCGTCTTCGGCTACCCCGACAACATCATGCGCGATCACCGGAAGATCGCGTTCTACGACGCCACCGAGGCCGACCCCTGGGCCGGCGCCGCCATCTACACCGGCATGGGCGTCGGCCAGCAGTATCTGGGCCCCAGCTGGGACGATCGCTCCCTGATCGTGGAGGGCCCCACCCTCCTCGAGCTGCGCCAGGCCGCCCGCGAGCTGCTGCTCAGCCAGGGCCTGTCCGTCGATCGCATCCCCTGGCACCTGCGCGAGCCCGCTGCAGGTTCTGCCCGTCCGCCCATCCCCCCGTCCGCCCGTCCCGGGTACGGCACTCGCGCCGTCCAGCTCGTCAACGGCACCGGTTATCTCCCCAAGCCGGTCAACGTCGCCAAGGCGGTGCTGTATTCCCTGATGCCGCCGGGGTCGGTGATCAAGATCCCCGACTCCCTCTGGAATTCCTTCTTCTACGGCGGCCTGCTGGTGGGCGCCTGCCTGCGCGGGGTCGAGGTCAGCATCGTCGCCCCGGCGCTCGCCAACGCCCCCAGCGCCGGCTTCCCGCAGATCGCCCGCGCCTGGGAGTTCATGTCGCGGATGCTGGCCGTGCGGGACACCCTCGCGCGCGAGATCGCCGCGGCCGGCGGCGCCCTGCGGCTGGGATTGTACGCCCTTCCCCCCGACGACAACGGCATCGCCAGTCGCGCCGGGACCTGGGCGCGACAGGTCGGCGGCACGCCCCGGCTGCTGGCGTTCATGCCGCGCGGCACCGAACTGGTGTCGGTGATGTCGGGCTACGCCGCCACCCGGGAGACCGGCACGTCCCGCGAGGGCGCGCCCCGCGCCAGATTGACCGAGGCCCCGAAGCTCCACCACAAGGTGCAGTACCTCGCCACCGGGCCGCTCTGGTCGCGGCTGGAGAACGCCCCCGAGTGGATCGACCTCGCCAACAACTACATCCTTTACCGCGAGGCGACGTATGCGGTGGGCGGCCCGCGCAGCGCCGCCGAGCCGTTCGCCGCGCGGATGGCGGCAGTGGCAGAGGCGCTGTTCGACCGCACTGCCGGGGTGAGCGGCGCCGCCGGCTGGGCCATGGTCGGTTCCCAGAATCAGGACTACCGCGGGATGTTCATGGACGGGGAAGTCGGTGTCGCCTTCACCGGTGCCCAAACCCTGGTGCCGCTGATGGATCTCCTCTTCATGGAGGGGAACACCACCTGGCTCGAGGACCAGGCCACCCTTGACCGGCTGCTGCCGCGCCCTGGCGAGCTGACTCGCCGCCTGGCCCGTACGTTCAAGGACGGCGTCTGATGCGCCGGGCATTCCTGCTGTTGGCGTTGCTGGCTCCGGCCCAGCTCCAAGCCCAGCTCGGTGAAGTGCACGTCGGCCTCCTCGGCAGCGTCGGCACCGGCGCCGCCTGGGGACCGGGATTCGGGGCCATCGTCGGTGTCGCCCCCGGCCGGCTCACCTATATGGGACTCCGGCTCCAGGCGCACCGCGGCCCGACCGAGGAACTGCAGGGCATCGAGGGCTTGGTGGGCGTTCGGACCCGGATGACGGTGTTCGCCGCCGATATCGGGATCATGCTCCCGGTCGGCCCCGTCGAGGTGATGCCCGGCATTGCGCTTGGCGTGCTTCGCTTCAGCCAGCAGGTGGACGACCCCATGGTCGATGGCGGCTTCGGGACTCCCTTTATCGCCACGGAGCTCTACCCCGCCCCTACACTCGCGGTCCTGATCCGGGTGAAGGGGATCCACCTGATCCCCGAAATCCAGGCCGACCTCGCCGGGAGCCCTGACCTTCCCGCACCGGTCACGCACCGCGGGCTGATGTTCGGGCTCCGGGTGGTGGTGCCGTTCGAAGTGGATCGGATCAGGCACTGACGGGAAAGGGCGGGAGAAGGCGGGAGAGAACGGGAGAGGACGGTGGTATCGGTCGGCCTGAGCGCAGCGAAGGCACCGAAGCCGAGGCCTCGCCCCCCTCGCTTCGCTCAGGGTGACCGTCTGTCCTTCCCCGCTCCATCCCGCTCCATCCCGCTCTGTCCCGTTCTCTCCCGCTCGATCCCGCTCTCTCCCGTCCCTCCCTTGACATATCTCACGTACTATCACAAGATATATCGTACGACATATCTGGAGATAACCCCATGTCCGACAATCCCAAAGACTGGTTCCGAGGCCTCTTCGACGAACTCGACCCCGACCGCTGGGTCCGTCGCTGGGAGGCGGAATGGTCCCATCGCCGCGGCGCCCACCGCCGCCGCCGGGGCCAGATGTTCGAGTCCGGCGAGGTGAAGTACGTCATCCTCCGGCTGCTGCGCGAGAAGCCCCGCCACGGCTACGAGATCATCAAGGCGCTCGAGGAGCGGATGGGCGGCTGGTACACCCCCTCCCCGGGGACCATCTACCCGACCCTCGAGATGCTGGCCGACCAGGGTTACGTCCGCGCCGTCGAGGAAGAGGGGAAGAAGGTCTACCACATCACCGCCGAGGGTGAGGCCTTCCTCGAGCAGCACAAGGACACCATCGAGGAGATCTTCGCCCGCGTCCGCGACACGGTGCGGGACGTGGCCGGCGGCCCGATGGGCGCCGTGAGCGCCGCCTTCGCCCGGCTCGCCAAGGAGACCTGGAAGGACACCTGGCGCTACGGCCCGGACGACGACCGGACCCGGAAGGTGATCGAGATTCTCGAGCGCGCCGCCGGGGAGATCCGGGCGCTTCGGGACCAGGCGCCGCCGCCGGCTGGCGCGGCGTAGGTCGGCGGGCCCCGCCCCGGGGTTCGCATAACCGCCGTCAGGGTGATACCGTAGGATCAGTGTCACCCGTGGGGACCGCTGCCTTTCAGGAGGCGTAGCATGTCCGTTCCGCCCGTGGACTCCCCGCCCGACCCCGAGCGGAACCGGGTTCCCAGCCCCCCGAACGAATCCCGCCGGCTTGCCGCGCTCCGCAGCTACCGGATTCTCGATACGTCGCCGCAGCGTTCCTACGACGATCTCGCCCGCCTGGCGACCCGGATCTGCGGCGCCCCCTTCGGGATGATCTCCCTCATCGACGAGACCCGGCAGTGGTTCAAGTCGCGCATCGGGCTCGCCACGCCCGAGACGCCCCGGGCTCTCGCCTTCTGCGCCCACACCATCCTCGGCACCGACCTGCTGGTGGTGCCGAACGCCCTCGAGGATCCGCGCTTCAGGGACAACCCCCTGGTGCAGGGAGAGCAGCACGTCCGCTTCTACGCCGGTGCCCCGCTGCTCACCGCCGAGCGGGACGCGCTGGGGGCGCTCTGCGTCCTCGACACCGTCCCGCGCGACCTCACCGCCGACCAGCAGGATGCCCTCCGGATCCTCTCCCGGCAGGTGATGATGCAGCTCGAGCTGCGCCGGACCCTCTACGAACTCGAGGAGACGGTCGAGCGGCGGCGCGACGCCGAGGCGGAGCAGCGGGAACAGGCGCGGAACCTCCGGGCCCTGGTTCAGGCCTCACCCCTCGCCATCATGGCCCTCGATCCGGCCGGCAACGTCACCATGTGGAACCCGGCCGCGGAGCGGCTGTTCGGCTGGGGCGAGGCCGAAGTGCTGGGCCGCCGCAACCCGATCGTGCCGCCGGACAAGTCCAACGAGTTTCTGGAGCACCTCGAGGTACTCCTCGACGGCGGGGCCTTCATGCAGAAGACCATCAGCCGGCAGCGCAAGGACGGCCTCAACATCCGGGTCACCCTCTCCGCCGCGCCGTTGCTCGACGACGACGGGCGGATCAAGGGAGTGATGGCCGTGCTGGGCCGGGTGTGCGGGAGGCAGACCGGACAATAGAGAGAGAGAGAGAGAGAGAGAGAGAGAGAACGTCCCCTCTCCGCGCGCGCGCGCGCTCCCTTTCTCCCTCTTCTCTCTCTCTTAGGTTTATGCATGCCCGCCATCCGCCTTGCCGGTCTCCGCAAGACCTACGGTTCCGTCGTCGCCGTGGACCGCCTCGACCTCGAGGTCCGGGCCGGGGAGTGCTTCGGACTGCTCGGACCGAACGGGGCCGGCAAGACCACCACCATCGAGATCTGCGAGGGGCTCAACACCCCCGACAGCGGCGACGTCGAGGTCCTCGGCCGCCACTGGGCCACCGACGCCGGCAGCATCCGCGAGCGGATCGGGATTTCCCTCCAGGAGACTCAGCTCGCCGAGAAGGTCACGGTCGAGGAGACCGTCAACCTCTTCCGGAGCTTCTATCCCCGACCCCGCCCGGCTGCCGAGATCATCGACGCGGTCCAGCTGGGCGAGAAGCGGACGGCCCGGGTGGGCCAGTTGTCGGGTGGCCAGAAGCAGCGTCTCGCCCTGGCCCTCGCCCTGGTCGGCGAGCCGGAACTCTTCTTCCTCGACGAGCCGACCACCGGGCTCGACCCGCAGTCGCGCCGACAGCTCTGGGAGCTGATCGCCGGCTTCCGGAGCGCCGCCCGCACCGTCGTCATCACCACCCACTACATGGACGAGGCCCAGATCCTCTGCGACCGCGTCGCCATCGTCGACCACGGCAAGGTGATCGCGCTGGGCACCCCCCGGGAGCTGATCGCCTCGCTCGGGGCGCAGCACGTGGTGGAATTCGCGGTGCCGGAGGGCTTTCCGCTCACGGCCGATGCGCTGGGCGCCTTGCCTGGGGTGGTGTCGGCGCGCCAGGAGGAGGGGCACTGGCGCCTCCAGGCCGCCGAACTGCACACCGTGGTGCCGTCCCTGCTCGACCTGCTGAACGCGCGCGGCGCCCCGCTCACCGAGCTCTCCACCCACGCCCCGACCCTCGAGGACGTCTTCGTGTCGCTCACCGGACGGCATCTCCGCGATGGCTGACGACGCGTCGCCCCGAGCCGCAGGCGAGGGGGCCACGCCCCCGCAGTCGCCGAAGCGCCGGCTTCGCGACCGCCCGCTCTACCAGCTCACCCTGGTCCGCTACCTCGAGTTCCTCCGCGAGCCCGAGGCGATGTTCTGGACGTTCGTCTTCCCGATCCTGCTCACCGCGGGGCTCGGGCTCGCCTTTCGCAGCAAGCCGCCCGAGATCGCCAAGCTGGGCGTCCTCGAGGGGCCGCGCGCCGAAGCGGTGGCGGCATCGCTCGCGGCCGACCCGCGGGTGGAGGTGGCGCGGCTCGACGACAGCGCCGCCGCCCAGCGGCTCCGGACCGGCAAGATCGCGGTGCTGGTGGTCCCCGGTCCCGAGGCGGCCGTCACCTACCGCTTCGACGACACCCGGCCCGACGCCCGGACGGCGCGCGCCCTCGCCGACGACATCCTCCAGCGCGCCGCCGGCCGGGCCGACCCGGTCACCGTCTCCGAGGAGACGGTCCGGGAGCGCGGCTCCCGCTACATCGACTTCCTGGTGCCCGGGCTGCTCGGCATGAACCTGATGGGCACCGGGATCTGGGGCATCGGCTTCGCCATCGTGGACCAGCGGCGGAAGAAACTCCTCAAGCGGCTGGTGGCGACCCCGATGTCGCGGGCCCACTACCTGATGAGCTTCGTCCTGTCGCGCTTCGGCTACCTGGTGCTCGAGGTGGCGATCCTGGTGGGGTTCGGCGTGCTCGTCTTCGGTGTCCCGCTGCGCGGCTCGCTGGGGACGCTGGCGCTGGGGTCGGTGCTGGCGGGGCTGATGTTCGGCGGCGTGGGGCTGCTGATCGCGTCACGCGCCAAGACGATCGAGGGCGCCTCGGGGCTGATGAACCTCGCGATGGTCCCGATGTGGGTCTTTTCGGGCGTCTTCTTCAACGCCGCCAATTTCCCGCAGGCGATCCAGCCGTTCGTGCAGGCGCTGCCGCTCACCGCCGCCGTGGACGCCCTCCGCGCCACCATGCTGGAAGGGGCGACCCTGTCCCAGCTCGCCCCCGAGTTCGGGATCATGGCCGCCTGGATGATCGGGACCTTCGGCCTGGCGCTCCGGATCTTCCGGTGGCTGTAGAAGGAGGACGCGCCCCCTACCGCCGCTTGATCCCGATCCCCCCGTTCATCGTCTCCAGCCGGATCATCGGCCCGCCCTCCCCGATCGTGGTCCGAATCCGTCGCCCGATCCGTCCCTGCACCTCCACCGGGAAATCCACGCTGATCCCGCCGTTGGTGGTCTCGGCTTCCAGCTCCGCAGACCGCCCCTCCGGGATGATCAGGTCGATGCTTCCGTTGGTGGTCTCCGCCGAGATCGGGCCGGTGGTGCCCCCGCGGGCCAGGTTCACCGTGATGCCGCCGTTGGTCGTCTCGGCCTCCACCCGCCCCAGCGCCCCGCTCAGCTCGATGCCGCCGTTGGTGGTCTCGGCGCTCACGTCGCCGGTGATCCCGTCCACCGAGATCCCGCCGTTGATGGTCTCGAGGGCGAGGTCGCTCGCGGTCGGCGCCCAGACGACGTAGCTGACCGACCAGGACCGCCGACCGGTCGTCCGGGGACCGTTGCTGCTGACGCTTCGGCCCGAGGCGTCGACCTTCACCTCCCCGGCGAGCGCCTTGGCGTCGCTCTCCGAATTGCCCCGGGCCTGGACCCGCGCCTCGACCTTCACCTCGTTCCGGTCCCAGGCCCGGACTGTCACCCCGCCGTTGGGACTGGCGTCGACCCGGAGCGTCCCGCCGCTCCCGGCCAGGGTGTACTCCCGCACCTCGCAATGGACCACGCCGGAGCCACCGGAGTCCTGACAGCGGCGGAGCCAGTCGTCAGAAGACTGGGCGGACAGACGGGCAGACGGGCAGACGGGCAGCAGCAACAACGCGGATAGGGCGGCGACACGTAGCATCTGGCACTCCCTGCCTGGGTATCAGAGCATTAGACGCAACGAGGGGCGGAAAGGTTGCAGCCCCTCCGCCCGTCTGCCCGTCTGTCCGTCTACATCCTGAACAGGTAACTCGCCTTCAGGAAGAACCCGTCCCGGGTCCGGTCCAGTCCCCGGAACCGGAACCGGTTCTCCTCCAGGTAGTTGCCGCCGTAGCCCAGGAAGAAGACCGTCCCGGGCATCGGCTGGTAGGAGAACAGCAGCTCGTTCCGGATCAGGTTCTCCTCCACCGCGCCGGCCAGCTCCCGCTTGTAGACGCCGTCGGCCGGATCGCGGATCAGCACCGGGTCGTTGGTCCGGCCGTCGTCCCGGAGCGCGTCCCGGCGAAAGGCGTTGTACTCGGTCACCACCCGGAGGAAGATCGCCCGGGTGACCTGGTACTCCAGCCGGAGTCGCGGGATGTGGTTGACTCCGACCTGGGTGGCGTCGCTTCGCCGGTCGTAGGCCTGGACGATGTAGGTGCCGTCGAGCCGCAGCTGGCTGGTGGGACGCAGTTCCGCCGTCGCGCTGGCGATCAGGACGTCCGCGGGCGACCACTCGAAGTAGTTCACGT
>DASWBQ010000444.1:0-4790 GCA_036390535.1 Gemmatimonadales bacterium
GTTGACCCACCAGAAGCCGTCGGTCTTCACCGTGCCGGCGTACTTGCCGAACAGCACCAGGGCCTTGGCCTCGTTGGGATTGACGATGAACAGTCCGCCGAAGCCGACCAGGACCACGATCAGGAGCGGGGCGATCCACAGAAGAGCGGCCTCGTTGCCCTCCATGCCGGCCAGGACCATCTGCCAGACCAGGAAGGCGGTAGCGGCCAGGAGGAGGAGCAGCATCATCATGCCGGACTGCGCCTTGCGTGCGACTTCGCGGACCATCGGTCAGCCCTCGGTTAGGGTGGTAGCGATATGATATCATTTAGATACTACCGTGTCAAGAGGCCGGCGGGCTGATGGATTCCAACGCCAGTCGCCCCCCCGGTATCCAACCTTCCGACGTCACCGAACGGCCAGGAGACACCGAGGGAATGACCGCTACCGCCGCGGCGATCTCGCCCGAACATCACGATGTCGCCCTGGCGGTGCGCGGAGACAGCGCGGCCTTCGAGCGCCTCTATCGGACCCATGTCGGACGGGTCACTGCCCTGGCGCGGTGGCTGCTCGGGGGCGATGACGTCGAGGATGCCGTGCAGGACGCCTTCATCCGGGCCTGGGAGAAACTCGGCACCTTCAACGCCGAGGCGGCCTTCGGAACCTGGCTGCACCGGGTGGCGGTGAACCTCTTTCTCCGCCGGCGGCAGCAGCGGGCGACCCACCGGGCCCGGCATGCGGATGACGCCCACGCGATGCTGGCGGTTTCGGGACCGGTGACCCGGCCCGACCTGAAGGTGGCGCTGGAAGGCGCGGTGAGCCGGCTGCCGGCAGGGGCAAGGGAAGTGTTCGTGCTTCACGACATGGAGGGCTACAAGCATGACGAGATCGCCGGATTGCTCAACATCGACCCCGGTACCTCCCGTTCCCAGCTGCACCGGGCCCGGATGCTGCTGCGCGGCATGCTGAGCTGAGCCCTCCCGACCCTCGACTAGCGACGCAATGTCCCACGACTCGCACTGGTCCGACCTGCTGACGCCCTACCTCGACGGCGAACTGGACGCGGAAACCCAGCGCCAGCTCGAGGACCACCTCGCCGCCTGTGCCCCCTGCCGAGCCCTGCTGGCCGACCTCAGGGCGATCGTTTCGGCTGCGCCCGGGTATCGGGGGGCTCCACCCCAGCGCGATCTCTGGCCCGGCATCGCAGCCGGCATCGACCGCGCCCGGGTGGTGCCCCTGCCGGGCCGCACCCCGCCGAGGCTGTTCACCCTGCGCCAGCTGATGGCCGCCTCGGTCCTGCTGGCGGCGGCTGCCGGCGGTTTGGCCTGGTTCGCCGCACGCGGCGCAGGACCGGCCGCGCCGGTCTCGGTGGCGGCGGGGCCGGGCGAACCAGCCTCCCTTCGGCTTGCGGCCGTGAACCCCCGCGCCGACTCCGCCTATGACGGGGCGGTGGCCGACCTGGAGGCGGTGCTGTCCCAGGGCCGCGGCCGACTCGATTCGGCCACGGTCCGGGTCATCGAGCAGAGCCTCCTGGTCATCGACCAGGCCATCACCGAAGCGCGGGCGGCTATTGCCGCCGATCCCGCCAACGCCTACCTCAATGGCCAGATTGCGGCCAACATGCGTCGGAAGCTGGACCTGCTCCGGCGCGCGGCCACCGCGATCGAAGCCTCGGCATCTTGATTCCCACGCAAGGACTCCCATGACGGCACTTCCCTTGACCGCGCTTCTGGTGGCGAGCCTCTCCCTGCAGCAGGGCAAGTTCGACACCGATACCACCGTCGCCGTTCCGGCGGGCACCCGGCTCAGCCTGCAGAGCATGCAGGGCGATGTCGTGGTACGGACCTGGGACCGGAACCAGGTCCGGATCCAGGCCACCCACTCCAGTCGCACCCGCATCGAGGCCCGCGTCTCCGAGTCGGTTCTCCGTCTCGAAGCGGACGGGAAGAGCGGGATGGGGCAGTGGGGCGGGGTGGTGGACTACGAACTGACCGTCCCCGCCGCGATGGCGGTTGAGCTGCAGGGGATGGGGGGGGATGTCCGGGTCGAGGGGACCCGAGGTGACATCTCCGTGAACACGATCGAAGGCGACGTCACGGTGCAGGGCGGCGGCGGGACCCTGACCCTGGCGACGGTGAACGGGGCCATCCGGGTCACCGGGGCGCGCGGCCGGGTCGAGGCCCGCGCCGTGTCAGACGACGTCGAACTGGTGGACGTGCAAGGAGACGTCACCGCCGAGACCGTCAGTGGTGACCTGACCCTGCTCCGGGTCGACGCCCGCCGCCTCGAGGCCCAGACCGTCAGCGGCGATGTGCGCTTCGACGGGGCGATCCGGCCCGACGGCAGCTACAGCCTGCTCACCCACAGCGGCGACGTCACCGTGGCCGTGCCCGAAGGCGCCAGTGCCACCGTCCGCACGGCGGTCTCCAGCGGCGACGTGTCCGCGAGCTTCGGGTTGCCGGAGCCGGAACGGGCCAGCCGAAGCCGGAAGACCTACCGGCTCGGCACCGGCTCCGCGACGGTGGAACTCGAGACGTTCAGCGGTGACATCCACCTGGTTCGCCCGGGCGACATCAAGCCGCGCCGGACGTCCAAGCCCGAGGAGGAAACCCGATGATCGGCATGCTTCTGGTCGTGGCGCTGTCGCAGGGACAGGACTTCACCTGGTCCGGCGCGATGGGCGAGGGCAAGCGGTTGACCGTGAAGAACGTGATCGGTGATGTGCGGATCGAGCCCGCCAGCGGGGGGACCGCCACCGTGACCGGCATCAAACGCGCGGGCCAGCACGGAGACCCCGCGGATGTGACGGTTCGCCAGGTGGACACGCGAGAGGGGGTCGTCATCTGCGTGCTCTATCCGGGGCACCGCGACGAAGATGGCGACTGCGACCAGGACGGCGATTCCTACGGGGGCCGGCACCAGCGGAATGACACCCGGGTCGACTTCGTGGTGCGAGTCCCGGCGGGTGTGCACCTGACTGCCGGCACGGTGAGTGGTGACGTGACCGGACGGGGGCTTCGAGGTGACGTCGAGGTCCGGAGTGTTTCGGGCGACGTGGGACTGACGGATGTCACCGGGCGCGTGGTGGAAGCCCAGACCGTCAGTGGCGATGTGGCTCTCTCTGGCATCCAGGCCACCGATGTCGTCGCGGAGACCGTGAGCGGGGACGTCGATTTCAGCGGCGCGGTGCGATCGAAGGGAAACTACGAACTCAAGACGTTGAGCGGCGACATCGTGATGGAGATCCCCCCCGGGGCAGGCGCCGAGGTCACCGGCGCGACCTTCTCGGGTCGGTTCACCTCGGCGTTTCCGCTGACGACCCGGGCGACCAGCAAGTACACCAGCCAGAAGCGGATCGACGGGACCATCGGTGACGGCTCGGCCCGGATCCGGGTGGAGTCGTTCAGCGGGGACGTGGCGCTGCGTTCGGGCGGCAGGTAGCGGAGGCCGGCCAGTCCGGCCGCCGCTACCAGCGGTGGCGGCGGCTGAGGCTGGCCACCAGCAGAAAGACGATGATCGCCGCCACGACGATGCCGCGTGGCGTGCCGACGACGGCGGCGGCCTTTTCAAAGCCGCGACCCAGGAACTGGAAGAAGTTCCGGCCGGCGATCAGGACGTACTCCACGGCGGCCTGCGCGGCGATTCCGACAACGACACCGGCCACGGCTCCTCCACGGTAAGGAACCCAGGAAAGTATGCCCGGGCCGGCCGCGCCGCGCGAGTCTGTACCGCCGGGCGGCGTTCCGGTTATGCCCGCGGGTCGCTGCCGGAAGATCCTTCAGGGTGCTTGCCCGCGTCCGGTCCGCCGCCGTGTTCGGCATCGAGGCCTACCCGGTCGAGGTCGAGGTGGACCTCGCGGATGGGCTCCCCAGCTTTTCGACGGTCGGGCTCGCCCAGGGCGCCGTCAAGGAGAGCCGGGAGCGGGTCCACTCCGCCCTCGTGAACAGCGGCTATGAGCTGCCGCTTCGCCGGGTGACCGTCAACCTGGCCCCCGCCGACGTTCGCAAGGACGGATCCGCCTTCGACCTGCCCATCGCGGTCGGCCTCCTGGTGGGCAGTGGCCAGCTCCGGGCGGAAGCCCTTGCGCCCACCTTCCTCGTCGGTGAGCTGGGCCTGCAGGGCGACCTGCGTCCGGTGCGGGGCGCGCTCCCCATGGCCCTGGCGGCACAGGCCGCCGGGGCGGCGGCCATCATCGTCCCGATCCAGAACCTCGAGGAGGCCTCGGTGGTGTCGGGCCTCCAGGTACTTGGCGCCAGCTCGCTCGAGGCCGTCTGCGCCCACCTCCGCGGCCAGCAGCCGTTGACGGCCGGGCATGCGGACCCCGCGGCGCTGCTCGCCTCCCCCCGCCGGGACGCGGTGGATTTCGCCGACGTCCGGGGACAGGGTGTGGCCAAGCGCGCCCTCGAAGTGGCGGCGGCCGGCGGCCACAACCTCCTCATGATCGGCCCACCCGGCGCCGGGAAGACGATGCTGGCCCGCCGGCTGGCGACGATCCTCCCCGGGCTGACGCTGGATGAAGCGCTCGAGGCCACCATGATCCACTCGGTGGCCGGGCTGCTCGCACCCGGCCAGCCGCTGCTGGTCGAACGCCCGTTCAGGGCGCCACACCACACCATCTCGGATGCAGGGCTGATCGGGGGTGGCTCGACCCCGCGGCCCGGGGAGGTCAGCCTGGCGCAAAGCGGGGTGTTGTTCCTGGACGAGCTCCCCGAATTCCGGCGCCATGTGCTCGAGGTGCTGCGGCAGCCCCTCGAGGACGGTGTGGTCACGTTGAGCCGCGCGTCCGCCAGCCTGACCTACCCCGCGCGGTT
>DASWBQ010000445.1:0-7177 GCA_036390535.1 Gemmatimonadales bacterium
GGGCGAGTTCGCCGCGCGCTACGTCGGATCGGCCTTCGGGGTCATCCGGAACGCCTACGACCCGAGCCGGAACCCGAGCGGTTCCTCCGGCGGGTCGGGGGTCGGCGTGGCGGCGAACTTCGGCCTGGTCGGGGTCGGCGAAGACACCGGCGGGTCGGTCCGCGGACCGGCGGCCGTGAACGGTCTGGTCGGCCTCCGCCCCACCTTGCAGCTGGTGAGCCGCCACGGGATGCTCCCCGCCAACCCCACCCAGGACACCATGGGCCCCATGGCGCGGACCGTGATGGATGCGGCCCTCCTGCTCGACGTCATGGTGGGGTACGACCCCCAGGATCCGATCACGGCCTACGCCGTCGGACAGGTCCCGTCGAGCTACGCGGCGACCCTGCGCCCCGAGGGGCTTCGCGGCGCCCGGATCGGGGTCCTGCGGGAACCCATGGATACCGCGGCCAGGCCCGGGTCCGAGGATTACGCCAAGGTCGACCTGGTGATCAACCAGGCGATCGCCGACCTGCGGGCGCTCGGCGCCGACATCGTGGACACGCTGGTCATCGATAGCCTCGGCCTCGTCCGTGACGTCGACAACGACTACGAGACGGAGCGGGCGACCGACGACTACCTCAAGCAGCACCCGAACGCCCCGGTCAAGACCTTCAAGGAGATCATGCTCTCCGGAGTGGTGAAGCCGGTCCGGGCACGGGGGATGATGGACCTGGTTGGGAAGACCACCCAGGATCCGGGCTACCTTACCGTGATCCACCGGCGCGAGGTCCTCCGGCTGGCCGTCCTGAAGGCGATGGCCGACCAGCGGCTCGATGCCATCGTGTACCCGACCTTCAACCACCAGCCGATGCCAATCCCCGACGACATCCTGGTCAACCCACGGCCGGCGGACGACTACGGCAAGGGCGACAACCGGGCGCTCAGCCCGGCGATCGGGTTCCCTGCGCTGACCGTGCCGGCCGGGCTGACGTCCGACGGGCTCCCGGTGGGCATCGAGTTCCTGGGCAGGCCGTTCAGCGAGGCCAGGCTGCTGTCGCTCGGGTATGGGTACGAACAGGCGACCCACCGCCGCCGCCCGCCGGCCACCACGCCGCCCCTCCAGACCGGGCGCTGATTCGTGAGAAGGGAGCGAACCTGGTGACGGACGGTATGAACCGCCTCGCGTCAGCACTGGCCGACCGCTACCGGATCGAGCGCGAGCTTGGCCAGGGTGGCATGGCCACGGTGTACCTCGCCGAGGACCTGAAGCACAAGCGCAAGGTCGCGCTCAAGGTCCTCAAGCCCGAGTTGGCGGCCGTGCTGGGCGCCGAGCGGTTCGAGCAGGAGATCACCACGACGGCGAGCCTGCAGCATCCGCACATCCTGCCCCTGTTCGACTCGGGCACCGCCGGCGGCTTCCTCTTCTACGTCATGCCCTTCATCGAAGGGGAGACGCTGCGGGACAAGCTGAACCGCGAGACGCAGCTCGGCATCGAGGAGGCGGTACGGATCGCGTCGGAGGTGGCCGACGCGCTGGCGTACGCGCACAGCAAGGGCGTGATCCACCGCGACATCAAGCCCGAGAACATCCTGCTCCACGACGGCCGGCCGATGGTGGCCGACTTCGGGATCGCCCTGGCGCTCTCGGCGGCGGCCGGGGGCCGGATGACGGAGACGGGCCTGAGCCTGGGGACGCCGCACTACATGAGCCCGGAACAGGCCACCGCCGAGAGGGAGCTGACCCCCCGGAGCGACGTCTATTCGCTCGGCAGCGTGCTGTACGAGATGCTGACCGGCAATCCGCCCCACACCGGGGCGAGCGCCCAGCAGATCATCATGAAGATCGTGACCGAGGAGGCGGCGCCGGTCACCGCCGTCCGGAAGGCGGTACCGCCGAACGTGGCCGCCGCGGTGGCTCAGGCGGTCGAACGCCTCCCGGCCGACCGGTTCGAGAGCGCCAGGGCGTTCGCCGAGGCGCTGCACAACCCGGCGTTCATCGGCACGGGCAATGCCCCGGCCGGGCGCGCGGGGCTGGCCGGACCGAAGGGCGTGTCCCGAGGCCTCTTCGGCGCGGTGGCCGCGCTCGCTGCCATCCTTCTGGTGGCGACCATCGCGCTCGCCGTCCGTCCCCGGGCCGGGCCCCGGCTGGCCCGCTACAGCGTGGTACTGCCCTTGACCACAGGGGACGCGCTGCTGGGCCGGAGCACCTCGCGCCGGCTGGTGGTCACGCCCGATGGGCGCGAGCTGGTGTTCATCGGCATCGACCGGAAGCTCTGGGTCCGGTCGCTCGACCAGCTGGAACCGCGACCGCTGGAGGGGACGAACAACGGGATCTCCCTGTTCCTCTCACCCGACGGCACCCGGGTTGGGTTCATCGTGCCCGGTGGGGGCCGCGGCGGCGCCAACGCCCTCAAAACGATGTCCCTTGCCGGAGGGGGAGCCGTGGTGGTGGCCGACTCCGGCATCGGTGACTACGGCGCCGCCTGGAGCGGCGACGGGTACATCTACGCCTCGTCGACTGTGCTGGCCACCACCGGGATCGTCCGGATCCCGGCGGAGGGTGGGAGGCCGCCCGAGCCCGTCACGGTCGTAGACCGCGCCGCCGGGGAGACCTCGCACCTCTGGCCGGTGGCCCTCCCCGGTGGCGAGGCCCTCCTGTTCACGGTCCAGCGGGGGGGGATCGCGGCCACCAACGACATCGCCGTGGCGGTGCCCGGATCAGGCAGGCACACCATCCTGGCCCGAGGGCTGTCACCGCGGTACGCCGAATCGGGGCACCTGCTGTACGTGGCGGCGGATGGTACCGTGATGGCGGCGCCGTTCGATCTGAAGCGGC
The DNA here is from genome assembly GCA_036390535.1 of Gemmatimonadales bacterium. Classification (GTDB taxonomy): domain Bacteria; phylum Gemmatimonadota; class Gemmatimonadetes; order Gemmatimonadales; family GWC2-71-9; genus SZUA-320. The sequence continues at coordinate 2,819 of DASWBQ010000445.1, forward strand.
TGGCGCTGAGCGGAACCGCGGTGCCGCTGTTCCGGATACCCGGCGGCTTCGGTGCCTACGAAGACTCCGACCTGGTCCTGTCGTCGAGCGGCACCCTCTGGTATGCCACCCCGGTCCGCACCGTGCAGGTCGAGCCGATGTGGGTCGAACGGGATGGAACGGCCAGCGTTGTCCAACCCGGTTGGCAGGGGGATTTCAGGTACCCGGAGCTCTCGCCCGACGGGACCCGGCTGGCCTTCAGCGTCGCCGAGGGCGACCAGATGCAGCTCTGGATCAAGCGGCTTGACCGGGGCAACCAGACCATCTTCACCCGGGAAGGGGAGGTGAACTTCCGTCCCTCCTGGTCACCCGACGGCCGGTCCATCGCCTGGATCTCGAACCACGGTCAGCAGTACGACATCCAGGTGAAGCCCGCCGACCAGAGCGCCCAGCCGCGCCTGCTGCTGGGGCGGACGGCGGAACGGCCCGCGTGGGAAGTGACCTACGCCCGGAGCGGACCCTGGCTGCTCTTCCGGGTGGAGAACCTGGCCTCGGACATCTACGCCATCCGGCCGGGCGTCGACAGCGTTGCCACGGAGCTGATCGCCACCGGGGCCAGCGAACGGTTGCCGGCGCTGTCGCCCGACGGGCGCTGGCTGGCCTATATCTCCGATGTCACCGGCCGCTACGAGGTGTACGTCCGCCCCTTCCCCAACGTGCAGGACGCCGTCTGGCAGGTCTCGACGACGGGCGGGTTCGAACCCCGGTGGGCGCACAGCGGCCGGGAGCTCTTCTTCCGGAGTCCGGCGGGGGCGATGATGACCGCACCGATCGCGGCCGGCAGCGCCTTCGAGTGGGGCGAGCCACAGCCACTCTTCCCGGCCAAGGGGTACGCCGGGGCCGAGAACGGCCGGATGTACGACGTGGCTCCCGACGACCGGCGTTTCCTGATGCTTCGTCTGCTGCCTGACAGCACGCCACCCGCGGTGATCGTGGTGGAGAACTTCTTCGAGGAACTCCGGCAGAAAGTGCCGCGCTAGATGGAACGTCCGGATGCGGTGTCCCGTCTGAACGAGGCCCTCGCGGGCCGGTACCGGGTCGAGCGCGAGCTCGGCCAGGGCGGCATGGCCACGGTGTACCTTGGGCACGACCTCAAGCACGACCGCGACGTCGCGATCAAGGTGCTGCACCCGGATCTCGGGGCGGCGCTGGGCAGCGAGCGCTTCCTGAGCGAGATCAGGACCACCGCGCGCCTCCAGCACCCGCACATCCTGCCCCTCCTCGACAGCGGCCAGGCCGACGGCCTGCTCTACTACGTGATGCCGCTGGTGACTGGGGAGACCCTCCGGGCCCGGCTCGAGCGGGAGCGCCAGCTGCCGATCGCCGATGCGGTCCGGATCGCCCGCGAGGTGGCGGACGCCCTTGGCCACGCCCACGGACTCAGCGTCATCCACCGGGACATCAAGCCGGAGAACATCCTGCTCCAGGGCGGCCACGCGGTGGTCGCCGACTTCGGCATCGCCCTCGCCGTGCACCAGGCGGCCGGGCAGCGGATGACCCAGACGGGGCTGTCGCTCGGCACGCCGCAGTACATGAGCCCGGAGCAGGCGATGGGCGAGCGCAGCGTCGGCCCCGGGAGCGACATCTACGCACTGGGCGCGGTGACTTACGAGATGCTGGTGGGGGACCCTCCCTTCACCGGCTCGAGCGTGCAGGCGGTGGTGGCCAAGGTGCTCACCGACCGGCCGGCGCCGATCAGCACGGTGCGGGACACGGTGCCGGCCGCGCTCGAGGCGGCGGTGCTCAGGGCCCTGGCCAAGCTGCCGGCCGACCGGTTCGCGAGCGCCCGGGAGTTCGCCGAGGCACTCGACGGGACGGTGGCGATGGCTCCCGCAGCGCCGGCGCCCGGCAGCGCTCCTCGTTCGCCACGAGCCCCCGGGACGCGGTGGCAACGGGCCGGGGCGGTGGCGGGCGGGGTGGCCCTGGCCGGACTCGCGGCGTGGGGATGGCTGCGCCCGGTCCCGTCCCAACCGGTCACGCGGCAACGCCTGGTGGTCGACGTGGGGCTTTCCTCCTCATCCGAGGTGTCAGCCGCGATTTCCCGCGACGGCGGGCAGCTGCTGATGACCGGGGTCGGCTTCGGCCTGGCGCTTACGCGCCGGGACCAGTTCGAGCCCACGGTGATCCCGGGGATGGAGGATGCCTGGACGCCCGCCTTCTCGCCGGATGGCCGGCATGTCGTACTGGGCACCGGCTACCCCGGTGCGCTGCGGATCCTCCCCCTGGCGGGCGGCAGCCCGATCGACGTGGTCCGCGACTCCGTTCATGCCTATGGCTTCGCCTGGTCGCCAGGCGGCTGGATCTACTACTCGGCTGAAACGACGGCCGGCGGGCTGGAACTGCGCCGGGTGCGGGCCGACGGCAGTCAGGTCGAGATTCTCGCCACCCCGGACACCTCGCGGGACGAGCTGTTCTTCATGAGCCCGACCGTGGACGAGGGGGACGCCGTGGTGCTCTTCACCGTCTGGCGGCGGGCCGGACCGACGGAGATCGCCACCCTCGACCTGAAGACCCGGCGGATGGAAGTCCTGACCGGGGGCGCCCGGGCAATCCTGGCTGACCGGGGGCGCCTGCTCGCGGTCCTGTACGCTGACGGGGCGCTGACGGCCGGCCGCTTCGATGTCCGGCGGAGACGGTACCGGGGCGAGCCGGTCGTGGTCGAGCGCGGGGTCTCCCCCGGCGACGGCCTCAATGTGCCGCCGATCGCCATCAGCGGGGACGGAACACTCGTCTACCTCCCCATCTCCCGGGCTGCGCAGGTCGCAGGGGTGTCGCGGAGCGGGGCGGGGACAGCGCTCGGCCAAGACTGGCTGGCGGGGCGCGACGGCGGGCTGCGGTATTCCCCCGACGGCAACAGGGTGGCCTATTCGGCTGCCGGCGAGGGGCGTCTCGAGCTCTGGGTGCGGGACCTGCGGACCGGGACCGATACCCGGCTCGCCTCGCAGGGGCAGTACTCCTACCGTCCGGCCTGGACCCCGGACGGCCGCAGCGTCCTCTTCGTCTCCAATGCCGCCGGCCGATCGGCCGTCTTCCAGGTGCCGGCAGACGGCAGCGGGCCGCCGACGCTGCTGCTCCAGACCGACCGGGCCGTTGACGAGATCGAGGTGAGCGCCGACGGCCAGTGGCTGATCTTCCGCCAGGGGTCGGGGGGCAGCCGGGAGATCTTCGCGCGCCGAGTGACGGGCGACACCTCGACCATCGACCTGCTCGACACGGGGGCCGAGGAATTCGCACCGACGCTCTCGCCGGACGGGCGCTGGCTGGCCTACGGCTCGTTCGAGAACGGCGCCGATGAGGTCTATGTGCGACCGTTTGCCAACCCCCGGTCGGGTCGCTGGCAGATTTCCGTCGGGGGCGGCATCGAGCCGCGCTGGTCGCCCTCCGGCCGGGAGCTGTTCTACCGGGACGGGAACGGAGACATCATCGCCGTGGCGGTCGAGCCCGGCCCCGCCTTCCAGGCCGGCCGGCGGGTCACGATCCGGCTCGACGGGACCTATGTCTCGGACCAGCGTCATGCCTCGTACGACGTCAGCCCGGTGGACGGCACCTTCCTGATGCGGCGCACCCCCACCGGGGGGATCCGTCCCCTGCACCTGGTGACCAACTGGTTCGCCGCCGTGGAGGGCCAGCTGCGGCAGGCGAGCCAGCGTCCCCGGTGAGGGATCAGCCTGCCTGGCGGCGGTACCGAGACAGGAGGAGCTTCGCGGCGGGGTGAGAGACCGTGTATATCTCACGGCATCCTCCGCTTCCGGAGCTGGTCATGCGGTCCCGCATTGCCCTCACGATCCTGATCGCCGGCAGCCTCGGCGCCCCATCGTTCCTTGCGGCGCAGTCGGCACAGCGCGCCGTCCGGCGCGACATCCCCCTCACCAACATGATCCGGCGGGCCTTTGCGGCCGGGACGCGTGACTCCAGCGGCCGGCCCGGCCGGAACTACTGGCAACTCGGAACCGACTACTCTATCGATGCCCGCCTCGAGCCGTCCACGGGCATGCTGACGGGTCGTGAGACAATCACGGTACGGAACGCCGGCCCGAACCCGATGCGGGCGATCGTGTTGCGGCTGGACCAGAACATCTACGCCGCGAACGTGCCCAGAGGCGAGACCGTGCCCGAGATCACCGGGGGCATGCAGGTCACGCGCCTCACGGTGAACGGCGAGGCGGTGGACCTGGCGCCGCCGGCACCGGGCCGCCGGGGCGGTGCGGCCCAGCAGCCGGTCCGGCTCGAGGCCCGGAACCTCGACCAGACGGTGGCGACGATCCGACTGCCCACGCCGGTCGCGGCCGGCGGCACCGTCACCCTCGAGGCCGACTGGTC
>DASWBQ010000446.1:0-4196 GCA_036390535.1 Gemmatimonadales bacterium
GGAGTACTTCGGCGCCGAGCCGTGGGACGATCCCGATATCTACTGGAAACGCTCCGCGATGGCGTTCATCAAGCAGGCGAAGACGCCGACGCTCATTCTCCACGGCGCCGAGGACCAGCGCGTGCCCGTCGGGCAGGCCCAGGAGCTCTACATGGGCCTGAAGAAGAACGACGTTCCGGTGACCCTGGTGTTCTACCCGCGCATGGGCCACGGGCTCACCGAGCCTCGGCACCAGCTCGACAAGATCCGGCGCGAGTCCGCCTTCTTCGCGAAACACGTCCTTGGGCAGGAACCCCCGCGCCAGGAGCTGGTGCCATGAAGACCCGCCTGCTGGCTGCGGCCCTCCTGGCGTGGGCCGTCCCCGCCATCGCCCAATCGCCGGAGTACGACCTCGTGATTCGCAACGGCCGGGTTCTCGACGGCATGGGCAATCCCTGGATCCGGGCGGACGTGGCGGTCCGCGCCGGCCGGATCGTCAGGGTCGGGCTGGTGCCGGGCCATGGCGCCCGGGAGCTCGACGCCTCCGGACAGTACGTCTCTCCCGGCTGGTGGGACATGATGGACCAGTCGGGGGACGTCCTGCCCAGGAACGGCCGGGCGGAGAACAAGGTGATGATGGGCCTCACCACGATCATCGCCGGTGAGGGCGGCACCCCGGTCCCCGCGGGCGAGGCGGCTGGCTACTTCCGCGGGCTCGAGACGAGTGGGATCTCGGTCAATTTCGGCACCTACTACTCTGCGACCCAGGCCAGGGAAGCGGTGATGGGCATGGCGTCGCGGGAGCCCACGGAGGCCGAGCTGAACCGGATGCGCGCTCTGGTGGACACGGCGATGCGGGCCGGCGCACTCGGCATCACGACGGCCCTGATCTATCCGCCGAGCAGCTACCACACGACCGACGAGCTGGTCGAGCTGGCGAAAGTCGCCAGCCGGTACGGCGGGATCTATGCGAGTCACATCCGCGGCGAAGGCAAGGAACTGCTTACGTCGATCAGCGAGGCGATCGCGATCGGCGAGCGGGGTGGTACGCCGGTGGAGGTCTTCCACCTCAAGTCGGCGTACCAGCCCGCGTGGGGCAAGGCGATGCCGGAGGCCGGGGCCCTCATCGAGGCGGCGCGCCAGCGGGGGGTAGATGTGGCCGCGGACCTCTATCCGTACACGGCCGGGGGCACGGGCCTCGAGGCGACGATTCCTTCCTGGGCCTTCAGCGGCGGTGTCGACTCCCTGCGGGCCCGCCTGGCGGACCCCGCGACACGGACGCGCCTGAAGCGCGAGGTCGAGACCGGCGTGCCGGGATGGTGGAACATCATCGAGGCGAGCGGCGGCTGGGACAACGTGGTCCTGGTGAACGCGATGAACCCCGCCAACGCCAGGTGGGAGGGGAAGTCGATCGCCGAGATCGCCAAGGCGCTGGGCAAGGATCCTCGCGACGCCGCCTGGGACATCGCGCTCGAGGGACAGGGGCGGGCGGTGGCGATCTACCACATGATGAGCGAGCAGGACGTGAAGAGCGCGCTGCGCTTCCCCTGGACCAGCATCGGCAGCGACGCCGGGGCGGCGGTTGAGCCGGGCAAGAGCGACGGCCTCCCCCACCCCCGGAGCTACGGCACCTTTCCCCGGATCATCGCCAAGTACGTCCGTGACGAGAAGGTGCTCTCGCTCGAGGACGCCATTCGGAAGATGACGTCCTGGCCGGCGACCCGGATGCGCGTGCCGGAACGCGGCGCCCTCAAGGAGGGCTTCTGGGCGGACATCACCGTCTTCGACTTCGACCGGATTCAGGATCGGGCTACCTACCAGTCGCCGATGGAGTACCCCGAGGGCATCAGCTGGGTCATCGTGAACGGCGAGGTCGTGGTGGATCACGGCCGGCACACTGGGGCAACCCCGGGGAAGGTGCTGTACGGACCGGGAGCGGGCGGGCAGACTGGCACGGGGGCGGAGAGGAGATGACCACTTCCCTGGGAGCGCGCATGCGGCGGATGGTGGTGGCCGGGACGCTCACGATGGCGGTGATGGGCAATGCGGCGGCCCAGGGCCCGAATGAAGGGGCCCTCCTCCGGCGGATCGACTCCGTCGTCGCCGAGGCAATGACCCGCTCGAAGACGCCCGGGATGTCGGTGGCGGTGCAGCACGGGGCGACTGTGATCCTGGCGAAGGGCTACGGAATGGCCGACCTCGAGTCGAGCGCCCCCGCTTCGGCGAATACGGTCTATCGGCTGGGCTCCGTGACCAAGCAGTTCACGGCGCTGGCCATCATGCAGCTGGTCGAGGCGGGTAAGGTCCGTCTCGACGACGAGATCTCCGCGTATCTCCCCGACTTTCCGCTGCAGGGCCACCGGGTCACGGTGCACCACCTCCTGACCCACACCTCGGGCATTCGCAACTATACGGCCCTCGGCCCGCGGTTCTGGCAGGACGCCTCCCGCCGCGACCTCAGCGACGCCCAGATGGTGGCGCTTTTCAAGGACGAGCCGTTCGACTTCGCCCCCGGCGCCAGGTGGAACTACAGCAACTCGGGCTACTACCTCCTGGGTATGATCGTCGAAAAGGCCTCGGGGCTGCCCTACCGCCAGTACCTCCACGAGCGCATCCTCACGCCCCTCGGTCTCTCGGCCACATCCTACTGCGACGAAGCGCCGGTCATTCCGGGGCGGGCCCAGGGCTATGAGGTCGTGAAGGGGCAGGTCGTCAACGACGGCATTATCTCGATGAACACGCCGGGCGCCGCCGGGGCCATGTGCTCGACGGTGCTCGACCTGCTCAAGTGGCAGCGCGCCTTGGTGGAACACCGGCTGATCAGCCGGGCCTCGACCGAGCGGATGAGGACCGTGGCGACCTTGAACGACGGGAAGGCCACGACCTATGCCTACGGGCTCGGCGTGGGCCAGCTCGAGGGGCATCGCCGGATCGGCCACGGCGGCGGGATCAACGGCTTCATCACCCAGCTCGACTACTTCCCCGCCGATGACCTGACGGTCGTCGTGCTCGGCAACCTGGGCGGCGCGCCCAGCGGGGAAGTGGCCGGCAAGGTCGCCCGGCTCTCGCTGGGCATGGAGCTGGAGGTGCCGAAGGACCTGCCGGTGGCGGCGGCGGCGGTCGCCTGGTACGTCGGGACCTGGGACCTGGGGGCGCAAGGCACCGTCGAGGTGGTCCGCGACGGCGACCGGCTGGTGCTGAAGGCCGGGGGACAGGAGGTCCCACTGAAGCACCAGGGCAATGGCGTCTTCATCGCTGCCGGGCTGGGCGGCCCGCGGCTGACCTTCCTGCCGGCCGGGGCCCGGGCGGAAATGCTCCAGGTCGAGCTCGGCGGCACGACGCTCCAGGGGAAGCGGAAATGACGAGACTCGGATTGATGGCGGTCGCGGTGCTGGCGGCACCGGCCGCTGCCCAGGTGCCCGACAGCGTCGTGCTCCGGCGGGTGGATTCCCTCGCCGCGGCGGCGATTGCCCAGGGGCCGCTTGCGGGTCTTTCCATCGCGGTGGCACGCGGTGACCGGATCGTGGTGGCGAGAGGCTATGGCCACGCCGACCTCGAGCACCGGACCCCGGCCACGCCGGCGACGATGTACCAGATCGGGTCGCTCACCAAGCAGTTCACGGCCCTGGCCGTCATGCAGCTGGTGGAGCAGGGGAAGGTGCGGCTCGACGCCGACTATACGACCTATCTCCCGGACAGCCCCGTAAAGGGGCGGCGGCTGACGGTGGCCCAGCTCCTCGACCACACCTCGGGGCTCAAGAACTACACGGCGCTCGGTCCCGCCTACATGCAGGACACCTTCCGGCTCGACCTGTCCGCCGACCGGATGGCGCGCCTGATCGCCGCCCAGCCGTTCGATTTCGAGCCCGGTGCCGACTGGGACTACACCAACTCGGGGTATTTCCTCGCCGGCATGCTGGTGGAGAAGGTCTCGGGGATGCCTTACGCCGACTACGTGCGGAAGCACATCGCCGAACGGGCCGGCCTGAGCTCGACGGAGTACTGCGACATGGCGGCCATCCGGCCCGGCCGCGCCAAGGGCTACCAGGCCGCGCAGAGCGGCGGCCTCGAGAACGCTCCCCCGATCAGCATGACCGTCCCGTACGCAGCCGGGGCCCTCTGCTCGACGGCGCTCGATCTGGTGAAGTACCAGCGGGCGCTGGTCAGCGGCAGGCTGGCGCGCCCCGCGTCGTACCAGCGGATGGTCCAGCCGGCGG
>DASWBQ010000447.1:0-1604 GCA_036390535.1 Gemmatimonadales bacterium
GTCACGATCGCCGAGGCGGTCAACCAGATCATGGCCAGCGTAGAGAGCGGCTCGCCCCTTCGGGTGGCATTCGTGAATGCCGATTGCGCCAACCGGGCGGTCCACGACCCGCGCTACCGCCGTGCGGTCGACACCGCGGACCTGGTCCTGCTCGACGGCATCGGGATGCGGATCGCCGGCTGGGCTCTCGGTCGCCCGGTGCGGGCCAACGTCAATGGCACCGACCTCTTCCCCCAGCTCTGTGCCGCCCTGTCCGCCCGCTGGGGCAGGCTGTTCCTGCTGGGCGCCGCGCCCGGGGTGGCGGAGCGGGTCAGTGCCTGGGTCGCGCGGCACTTCCCCGGCGTGACGGTGGTCGGGCACCAGCACGGCTTCTTCAGCGAAGCGGAAGCCGGCCAGGTGCTGGCCACGATCCGCGAGGCCCGGCCGGACGTCCTGCTGGTGGCGATGGGCGTACCCCGGCAGGACGTCTGGCTGGCGCACAACCTGGCCGCGTGCGGAGCGACGGTGGGGATCGGGGTGGGCGGCCTCTTCGATTTCTACTCGGGCCGGATTCCGCGCGCTCCGCTGTGGATGCGGCGAGCCGGGCTGGAGTGGGTCTACCGGCTGTACCAGGAGCCCCGCCGGATGTGGCGCCGCTACCTGATCGGCAACGTGGTCTTCCTGGCGCGGGTGGCGGGCTCCTGGTGGCGCCAGAGCTCGTCGATCGTGTCTCAGTGCCCTCGCGCCTCCCGGGTCCCGATGGCCATGCCCTCTTCCTCCCCGACCGAGTGAGCCCGATGCAGCTTGCCAACGCCCGACGGTACCTGTTTCTCGCCCGCACCTTCCGCAACGGCTGGGAGCTGATCGGTTCCCACCGGCAGGGGCGGCCCTGCGGACGCGCTGTCCTCTGGAGCGGAGCGACCCTGACCCACCCGCCCCGGCAGGGCGGCCTGGTCGGTACCATCCTCGAGCTCTGGCTCGACCAGTGCTACACGGCCAACGGCTTCTACGAGCCCGCCGCCGGGGACGTCATCATCGACGCCGGCGCGCACGTGGGCTTGTTCGCCTGCTGGGCCGCGCGCCGGAACCCGGCGGCACAGGTGGTGGCGCTCGAGCCATCCGCCGACAACTACCAGTGCCTTCGGGCCAACCTGGCCGCGATGGGGGTCTCGAACGTGCGGGCGCTTCGCCTCGCCATCGGGGGCGGAAACGGATTCGGCCGGGTCGAGGCGGCGACCGACCGATCGATCGACCACCGACTGGTGCCGGTCCCGCAGCACGACCCTGCCGCCGTCCCGATCGTGTCGCTCGCAGGGCTCCTGGAGCTGGCGGGAACCGCCCGAGTGGCGTTCCTCAAGATGGACATCGAGGGAGCCGAGCACGACGCCTTCGCCGAGGCGGACCGCGCCACGCTGGATCGATTCGACCGGATCGCGCTCGAATACCATGACAACCTCCGGCCGGGTACGCTGGCGTTGCTGCAGGCCCGCCTGGAACCCACCCACCACCTCACCGTGATCCCGACGGAGTCACGGGGCTACGGTGTGCTGCTGGCGGCCCGGAAGCCATGAGGGCGATCCTCATTGCCGCGTCGGTGCCCGAGAGCCTCCTCGGCGTCACCCGCG
>DASWBQ010000448.1:0-10865 GCA_036390535.1 Gemmatimonadales bacterium
CGCGGCAACGCCGGCCGCCCGCCGAGCGCGCCGGGTCACGATCGATCCGGGCCACGGCGGCGTCGATCCCGGCAACCCCGGCCTCCACTTCCCCCGCGGGGTCCGCGAGAAGGACGTCACCCTGCAGGTCGGACTGCTGCTGCGCGACGAGCTGAGGCGGCGCGGAGTGGAAGTCACCATGACCCGGACGACCGACACCCTGATCGATCTCCGGCACCGGGGGCGCTTCTGCGCCGACGACTGCGAACTCTTCGTGAGCCTGCACGTCAACGCGCTGCCCCGCCGGTCCGGATACACCGCCGTGCGCGGCTTCGAGACCTACTTCCTCGCCGAGGCGCGCACCGAGGATGCGGCCCGCGTGGCCCGGATGGAGAACGAGGCCATTCGCTTCGATCAATCCGCCGACGGCGACAACGGCGGAAGCGGGCTGGAGTTCATCCTCAAGGATCTCCAGCTCAACGAGTACCTGCGGGAGTCCGCCCGGGCCGCCGAACTGGTGCAGGAGCATCTCGACGTCATCCACGACGGCGAGAACCGGGGGGTGCGGCAGGCGGGGCTGATGGTCCTCACCACCGCGCGGCGACCCGCCATTCTGGTCGAGCTGGGCTTCAGCACCAACCCGTCCGACGCCCGGCTCATGACCGAGCGGGCCTCGCAGCGGCGGATGGCGCAGTCGCTCGCCGACGCGATCGAACGCTACCTCGCCGATTACGAGCGGAAGACCGGTGGCGGGCCAGCCACCTCGGGGGAACGCCGTGAGTAGCCGGACCGTGGCTGGCATCCCGTTCCAGAACCCTGTGCTGCTGGCGTCGGGGACCGCCGGGTTCGGGGTCGAACTCGCGGGCGTCGTTGATCTTGACGCCCTCGGCGGCATCGTGACCAAGGCGGTGTCTCTCGAGCCACGGCCCGGGAATCGGCCCCCCCGGGTCGCCGAATTCCCCGGGGGGATGATGAACTCGGTCGGGCTGGCGAACCCGGGGCTGGCGGAGGCCAGGGCGCGTGTTCTCCCGGCCCTGGCGGCCCGGCTGCAACGGGCCCGGGTTCTGGTCAACGTGGTCGGCTTCCGTGAGGACGAATACGCTGCGGTCGTGACCGGGCTGGAGGAGGTCGAGGGACTGGCGGGATACGAACTCAACCTCTCGTGCCCCAACACCTCGAAGGGCGGAGTGGAGTTTGGCGCCGACCCGGAGGCGGTGACCCGGGTGGTTGGCAGCGTGCGCAAGGCCACCCGCCGCCCGGTGTTCGTGAAACTCTCCCCGGCGCTTGCCGACATCGCGGGCATGGCGGTGGTCGCGCGTGACGCCGGGGCCGACGGCATCACCGTGGTGAACACCATGCCGGGCTTTCTCTATCGCGGCGGCAAGCCGAGGCTGGGCCACGGCAACGGCGGCGTGAGTGGGCCGGCCCTCCTTCCGGTTGGGGTGTTGGCGACCCGGCGGGTGATTGAGCGAACCGGTGGCATGCCGGTCATCGGGGTCGGCGGCATCCGCTCGGCGGACGATGCCAGGCAGTACCTCGAGGCCGGGGCTGCTCTCGTCGCGATCGGAACGGCGGGCCTCGCCGATCCCCGGGTTCCGGAACGCGTGGCCCGAGCGCTCGAGATTGAAGGGGCCGCATGGCCGAACTGATCCTGGCGCTCGACCTCCCGTCGGGGCGTGAGGCTCTGACCCTGCTCGACCGGCTCCCGGCGGTCAGGTGGGTGAAGGTCGGCTCGATCCTGATGACGCGTGAAGGCCCACCCCTGGTCCGGGACCTGGTCGCCCGGGGGCACGAAGTCTTTCTGGACCTGAAGTGGCACGACATCCCCAACACGGTGCGCGAGGCGGCGTCGGCGGGACGGGAACTCGGGGTCAGGATGGCGACCGTGCACGCCTTCGGTGGGATGGAGATGATGGCCGCCGCGGCTGAGGCCGCGGGTCCCGACCTGGGGGTCGTCGCGGTCACGGTGCTGACCTCCCACACGCCGGCATCCTACGGGACGGTGGTGGGGCGCGAAGCCCCGGACCTCGTGACGGAGGCCGTGAGGCACGCCCGGTTGGCCGCCTCGGCGGGGCTCCGCGGCATTGTCTGCTCGCCGGGGGAAGCAGCGGCCATCCGCGGCGCCCTGGGCCCGGCCGCCTGGATCGTGGTGCCGGGCATCCGGCGCCCCGGCGAAGCCGCCAACGACCAGAGCCGGGCGGCGACCCCCAGGGAGGCCGTCGCCGCCGGGGCCACCCACCTCGTCGTCGGTCGCCCGGTTCTCCGGGCCGCAGACCCAGCCGCCGTTTGGGCCGACCTGCTCCACGAGGCACGGGGCTGATGCGCCTCCTCCCGCTCGCCTTCTTCCTTCTGGCCCAGGGGCTCGCGGCCCAGCAGCCCTTCCCGCCGGTCGCGTCCAGGGCCCAGTCGGCGCTGCGCCGGGGCAACGTGGAGGCGCTGGTCCAGGGGTCGGAGCGCGTCCAGCTCAGGTTCCCCGGGGGCGACCCCTCGGCCCCGCTCGGTCGAGCCCAGACTGCCGCGGCCCTGCGGGATATCTTCGGGCGCGGGGTGACCGAGGAGGTGCGGGTCGGCGGCTTCCGCCAGGTCGGGACGGACCAGGGCTGGGTCGAACTCCACCGGGAGTACCGGGAGGCCGGCGCGCCCGGGGTCCGCAGCCAGCGAATCCTCCTGGGCTACCGCCTGGTGCGGGGGGCCTGGGTCCTGGCCGAGGTCAGGGTGGACTGAGCGACGCGGCGGCTTGCGCCAAGTGTTTGCTGGAATTAAGATTGAGAGCTTCGCTCAAACCTGGCTTTTTCGTGGGAGTTGTCTGTGAAGGTTCGGTCGAGTGTCAAGCCGATCTGCGAACACTGTAAAGTGGTCCGGCGGGCGGGTGTGATTCGGATCATCTGCAAGCGGAACCCCAAACACAAGCAGCGGCAGGGCTAAAATGGCGCGTATCGCTGGTGTGGATCTCCCGCGCGAGAAGCGCGTTGAAATCGCCCTGACATACATTCACGGCATCGGCCGGCCGACCAGCAACAAGTTGCTGGCCGAGTCGGGCATCAATGCCAGTGCCCGGGTGCGGGATCTGAGCGACGGCGAAGTCGCGCGGCTCCGGCAGCTGATCGAGCGCTCGGTGAAGGTGGAGGGTGCCCTCCGCACCGAAGTCGCCATGAACATCAAGCGGCTGATGGATATCGGCAGCTATCGCGGCACCCGTCACCGGCGCGGCCTGCCGGTGCGTGGCCAGCGGACCCATACCAATGCCCGGACCAAGAAGGGTCCCCGGCGCGCCATCGCCGGCAAGAAGAAGGTGACGAAGAAGTAGCCCATGACCAGTCCGACGACTCCCGCGACCCCGGCAGCCAAGGCGGCCGGCAAGCGTTCGCGCAAAGTGGTGGAATCCGAGGCGGTCGCGCACATCTCGGCCACCTTCAACAACGTCCTGATCACCATCACCGACCTGAAGGGCAACGCGCTCGTCTGGGGCACCGCGGGCAAGGCCGGGTTCAAGGGATCCAAGAAGTCCACGCCGTTCGCGGCCACGGTCGCGGCGGAGAACGTCGGGCGCGAGGCCTACAACCTCGGCGTCCGGAGAGTGAACGTGCTGGTGCAGGGCCCGGGCAGCGGTCGCGAGTCGGCGATCCAGGCGTTGGCCTCCGCCGGCCTGCGGGTGACGTCCATCAAGGACGTCACCCCGATTCCCCACAACGGGTGCCGGCCCCCCAAGAAGCGTCGGGTCTGATCCATGTCGCGTTACACTGAGGCCGCCTGCAAGCTCTGCCGGCGCGAAGGCACCAAGCTGTTCCTGAAGGGCACCCGCTGCCTGACCGAGAAGTGCGCCGTCGAGCGGCGGCCGTATGCTCCCGGCCAGCACGGGCCGACCGGCGGATCGAACCGGGGACGCAAGGCATCGGAGTACTCGAAGCAGTTGCGCGAGAAGCAGAAGGTGAAGCGGATCTACGGGCTGTCCGAGCAGCAGTTCCGGAACACCTTCGAGGACGCCTCCCGCGAGCCGGGCGTGAAGGGCACCAACCTCCTGGTGGCGCTGGAGTCGAGGCTCGACAACGTGGTCTTCCGGATGGGCTTCGCCTCCAGCCGGCGCCAGGCGCGCCAGCTGGTCGGCCATGGCCACATCCAGGTGAACGGCCGGCGGGTCGACATCCCCTCCTTCCGGGTGCTCCCCGGGCAGGAAGTGCGGGTGGCGCCTGAGAGCCGCGAAATGGTGCCGGTCAAGGTGGCCAAGGACTTCGCCTCGCGCGGCGCCCCGCTGACCTGGCTGAGCGTGGACCTCGACAAGGCGGCGGGGAAGGTGACCGAACGGCCGACGCGCGAGCAGATCCCGCTGAACGCCCAGGAACAGCTGATCGTCGAGCTCTACTCGAAGTAATGGACGGACGATGACCATCGACCTTACCGGACTGGTTCGCCCCCACCTGGTCGAAATGACCAAGCGGGAGGACAATCCGAATCTCGCCGAGTTCCGCCTCCAGCCGCTCGAGCGCGGCTACGGGCACACCCTCGGTAACGCGCTTCGGCGCATGCTGCTCTCCTCGCTGCGGGGCTCCGCGGTCTGGGCCTTCCGGATGGACGGCGTGGTCCACGAGCACCAGACCGTGGCCGGCGTCCTCGAGGACGCGCACCAGATCATCCAGCGCCTCAAGGCGCTGACCCTGGTCCTCGACGAGCACGCCGACGAGGCCGTCCTCAAGATCAGGAAGTCGGGCACCGGCCCGGTGACGGCGAGGGACATCGCCGACCACCCCTCGGTGCGGGTGGTGAACCCCGATCATCTCCTCTTCACGATTCAGGAAGACCGGGAGATCGCGGTCGACCTCTACGTGAACAAGGGCCGGGGCTATGTCGAGTCGGAGATGCATCCGGTCGATCGCTCGCTTCCGGTGGACGTGGTCCGGATCGATGCCATCTACAACCCGGTCCGTCGCGCCAACTTCACCGTTACCGAGACCCGCGTCGGCCAGCGGACCGACTTCGACCGGCTCGCGGTGATGGTCGAGACCAACGGGACCCTCGCCCCTGAGGACGCCATCGCCTATGCGGCGGCCCTCGCTCAGGAGCATTTCCGGTATTTCGTCGAGTTCGGCAAGGTGCCCGCCGCCCGCCCGGTGTCCACCGAGGCCGGCGTGGTGTCGGGCGGGTTGCGGCAGCAGCTGGCCCGCCTCATCGACGATTTCGGCCTGTCGGTCCGGTCGCTCAACTCGCTCAAGAACTCGAACATCCGGACCCTCCGGGAACTGGTCGAGTCGACCGAGGACGACCTGCTCAGAATGAAGAACGTCGGCGAGAAGGCGCTCGCCGAGATCGCGGAGCTGCTCCAGCGCGAAGGCCTGAATTTCGGGATGCGGTTCGAGGAGGGCGACGGCGAGCTGCGCATCGTCCACCCCGGCTCGGCGCCGATGGCCTCGGGCGAACCGGCCCAGGAGAACTGAGGACATGCGGCATCGGGCAAAGGGCCGGCAGCTCAGCCGGACATCGACCCACAAGCGGGCCATGCTCAACAACATGGCCACGAGCCTGTTCGAGCACGGCGGGATCGTCACGACCACCGCCAAGGCCAAGGAGCTTCGACCCTTCGCCGAGAAGCTGATCACCCTGGCGAGGCGGGGCGATCTGCACGCCCGGCGGCTGGTCGAGCAGAAGATCAAGAACCGTGAAGTCCTGGGCCGGCTCTTCAAGGAGATCGGGCCGCGGTTCGCGGGCCGTCCCGGCGGCTACACCCGGATCCTCAAGCTGGGCCACCGCGTCGGGGATGGCGCGGAGACCGCCCGGATTGAACTGCTCGCCGAGTGACGCGGCTCGTCACCCTGACGGGAATGACGAAGGGGACCCCGCGGGGTCCCCTTTTTTCTGCTGGGCCTGACGGTGCCGGCCCCGCCGGAGGTCAGCTGGCCTTGGCGACCTTGTTGGACTTGATGCAGCGGGTGCAGACCTGGACCCGGCGCGGGGCGCCGTCGACCAGGGTGCGCACGGTCTGGAGGTTCGGATACCAGCGCCGCTTGACGCGGTTGTTGGCGTGGCTGACGTGGTTCCCGGTGGTCGGGCCCTTGCCACACACGGAGCAGACGCGTGCCATGGGGTACTCTCCTGCGAGGTCCTGTGCCGGCTCCAGCAGCCGACAAGCCCTCAAAACTAGACAGTGGAACGTGGGAACGCAACCGTTGAACCAGACTCCACGGGAGGCCACATGCCCCGCGCCATGATCACCGGCATCACCGGCCAGGACGGGTCGTACCTGGCCGAGTTCCTCCTCCAGAAAGGCTACGACGTCGCGGGGGTGGTCCGGCGGACGTCCCACCACAGCTATGAACGGGTGGAACACCTGCTCGACCGGATCCGGCTGGTCCACGCCGACCTGCTCGACCAGCACTCGCTGACCCAGGCGGTGGCCGACGTCCAGCCCGACGAGGTCTACAACCTGGCGGCCCAGTCGTACGTGCCCACCTCGTTCAGCCAGCCCGTGCTCACCGGCGAGTTCACCGCCCTGGGGGTGACCCGGATCCTCGAGGCCATCCGCCTGGCCCATCCCGGAGCCCGGTTCTACCAGGCCAGTTCGTCGGAGATGTTCGGCAAGGTCCGCGAGACGCCGCAGAACGAGCTGACCCCGTTCTATCCCCGCTCGCCCTACGGCGTCGCCAAGGTCTACGGGCACTGGATCACGGTGAACTACCGGGAGTCCTACGGGATGTACGCCGTCAGCGGGATCCTCTTCAACCACGAGTCCCCTCGCCGCGGGATGGAGTTCGTGACCCGGAAGGTGTCCGACGGTGTCGCCCGCATCAAGCTGGGGCTGGCGCGCGAGCTCCGCCTCGGCAATCTCGATGCGCATCGGGACTGGGGGTACGCCGGTGATTACGTTGACGCGATGTGGCGGATGCTGCAGCAGCCGGAACCGTGCGACTATGTGATCGGCACCGGGGTCACCCACAGCGTCAGGGACCTGGTCGAGATCGCCTTCCGGCACGTCGGGCTCGACTGGCGGGACCACGTGGTCACCGACCCGGCCTTCACCCGCCCGGCGGAGGTGGACGTGCTGCTCGCCGACCCGGCGAAGGCCACGGCCGAGCTGGGATGGACCCCAACGGTCGGGTTTGCCGATCTGGTGACCATGATGGTGGACGCGGATCTCGAGAGGCTCGCCCGGCGGTGAGGGTCCTGGTCACCGGGGCGAACGGCTTCGTCGGCCGCTGGCTGGTGCGCCACCTCGGCGCGGCGGGCCACGAGGTCGTCGGCCTGTCCGGGCCCGGCCAGGAGGCTGGGCCGGCCCGGCCGGAGGGGGAGGGCATTTCCTGGCGGTCGTTCGACCTTGACGACCCGGCCTCGGTTGCGGCCGGGCTCGATCCGGGGGCGGATGCCGTGGTGCACCTCGCCGGCGTGGCGTCGGTGGCGGAGTCCCTCGTCGACCCGGCGCGAGCCTGGCAGGTGAACGCACTGGGCACGGTGCGGCTGTTGGAGGTGCTGGCCGCGCGGCGGGCCCGCGGAGTGGGGGATCCGGTCGTCCTGCTGGTGTCCACCGGGGAGGTGTACGGGCGAAGCGATCGGGCCCACGGCGAGGACGAGGCGCCGTCGCCGATTTCCCCTTATGCTGCCAGCAAGGCCGCGGCGGAGCTGGCAGGCCTCGAGACCTGGCGGCGGACCGGGCTCCGGGTGGTGGTGGCCAGACCGTTTCCCCACACCGGTCCCGGTCAGTCGACCCGGTTCGTAGTCCCGGCGCTGCTGCGGCGGGTCCGCGAGGCGCGGCGGGAGGGCCGGGGAGAGATCGCCGCCGGCGACCTCTCCCCGGTGCGTGACTTCCTCGACGTCCGGGACGTGGTGGCCGCCTACACGCTGCTCCTGGCGCGGGGGCGCCCGGGCCGGACCTACAACGTCGCCAGCGGCACCGGGGTGCGGCTGGACGACCTCCTCGGCCGGATCGCGGGGTTGCTCGGCCACCCGGTTCGGGCGGTGACGGACCCGGCCCTGGTGCGGCCGGCTGATATTCCGGTGCTGGTCGGCGATGCCGGCCGGCTCCGCTCCGAGACGGGCTGGCGCCCGGCCCACGCGCTCGACGACACTTTGCGACGGATGCTCGATGCCGAAACGGACTGACCTGCACTCGATCCTGCTCATCGGCTCCGGGCCCATCATCATCGGCCAGGGGGCCGAGTTCGACTACTCCGGCACTCAGGCGGTGCGGGCGCTCAAGGAGGAGGGTTACCGGGTGATCCTGGTGAACTCGAATCCCGCTACCATCATGACCGACCCGGAGCTGGCCGACCGGACCTACATCGAGCCGGTCACGCCGGAGTGGGTGGAGAAGATCATCGAGCGGGAGCGGCCGGATGCCCTCCTCCCGACGATGGGCGGACAGACGGCGCTCAACGTGGCGATGGCCCTCCACCGCAGCGGGGTGCTCGAGAAGTACGGGGTCGAGTTGATCGGTGCCAGCGAGCGCGCCATCCGCGTGGCGGAGGACCGCGAGGAGTTCACCCAGGCGATGCTCCGGATCGGCCTGCGGACCCCGCAGGGCCGGACCGTCCACTCCGTCGAGGAGGGGCTCGCCACGGTCGAGGAGACGGGCTACCCCGCGATCCTCCGCCCCTCCTTCACCCTGGGCGGCACTGGCGGCGGCATCGCCTACAACCGCCAGGAGTTCGAGGAGATGCTGCGGCGCGGCCTCGAGGCCTCCCCGGTGGGGTCGGTCCTGGTCGAGCGGAGCATCATTGGCTGGAAGGAATACGAGCTCGAGGTGATGCGGGACGGGGCGGACAACGTGGTGATCGTCTGCTCGATCGAGAACCTCGACCCGATGGGGGTGCATACCGGCGACTCGATCACGGTGGCGCCCGCCATGACGCTGAGCGACCGGGAGTACCAGGTCATGCGCGACGCCTCGATTCGGATCATCCGCGAGGTCGGCGTCGCCGCCGGTGGCTGCAACATCCAGTTCGCGGTGAACCCCGAGACCGGCGAGCAACTGGTCATCGAGATGAATCCCCGGGTATCGAGGTCGTCGGCGCTGGCCTCCAAGGCCACCGGCTTCCCGATCGCGCGGATCGGGGCCAAGGTGGCCGTCGGCTACCGGCTGGACGAGCTCCCCAACGACATCACCCGCACCACCCCGGCGTCCTTCGAGCCGGTGCTCGACTACGTGGTGGTGAAGATCCCCCGCTTCGCCTTCGAGAAGTTCCCGACCGCCGATCCCCGTCTCACGACCCAGATGAAGTCGGTCGGCGAGGTGATGGCGATCGGGCGGACCTTCAAGGAAGCGCTGCAGAAGGGCTTCCGCGGGCTGGAAATCGACCGGCCGGGCTGGATCGTCGGGCCGCTGCCAGGCGATGACCGCCTTCCCGACGGCACGATCGAGTCGCTCCGAGCCGCCCTCGGGACGCCGACGCCGGAACGCCTCTTCCAGGTGAAGCGGGCCCTCGTGGCCGGCATGAGCGAGGCCGAGGTGGCCGAACGGACCCGGATCGACCCCTGGTTCATCGGCCAGCTGGGCGAGCTGGTCTCGGCGGAGCGGGAGTGGGCGGCGCTCTGGGACGGCGCACCCGCCGCCTGGTCAGTGACGGAGGCTGAAGAGCGTGCCGCCATCCGCCGGATGAAGCGGCTCGGCTTCTCGGACCGCCAGCTGGCCGACCTCCGGGGCGTCACCGAAGACGTGATGCGCGCCCGCCGGCACGCACTGGGGATCCGGCCGACGTACAAGACGGTGGATACCTGCGCCGGCGAGTTCCCCTCGTCGACGCCCTACCTCTACTCCTCGTACGACGATGAGAACGAGAGCGTCGGGAAGGGGGACCGGACCGTGGTCATTCTCGGCAGCGGTCCCAACCGGATCGGGCAGGGGGTGGAGTTCGACTACTGCTGCGTCCGGGCCACTCTCGCCTTCCGGGAGATGGGCTACCGGACGGTGATGGTGAACTCGAACCCGGAGACCGTGTCCACCGACTTCGACATGTCGGACACCCTCTACTTTGAGCCGCTCACTCTCGAGGACGTCCTCGAGATCGTTCACGTGGAACACCCCATCGGGGTGGTGGTGCAGCTCGGCGGGCAGACCCCGCTGCGATTGGCCCGGGGCCTCGAGGCCGCCGGCGTCCGGATTCTCGGCACCTCGCCCGAGGCCATCGACCTGGCTGAGGATCGCGGCCGCTTCGAGGCGATCGTGCGGGAACTGGGAGTCAGGCAGCCCCGGGCCGGGACGGCGATGTCCCTCGACGAGGCGCTCCGGGTGGCGGAGGAGGTCGGCTACCCGGTCCTGATCCGGCCGTCCTACGTGCTGGGCGGCCGCGCCATGCAGATCGTCTACGACCCCGAGTCGCTGACCCACTTCTTCAACGTCGCGGTCCGGGTCGCGCCCGGCCATCCGGTCCTGATCGATCAG
Organism: Gemmatimonadales bacterium; assembly: GCA_036390535.1. Classification (GTDB taxonomy): domain Bacteria; phylum Gemmatimonadota; class Gemmatimonadetes; order Gemmatimonadales; family GWC2-71-9; genus SZUA-320. The sequence goes on from DASWBQ010000448.1 coordinate 10,343, forward strand.
TTCCTCGAGGACGCCTTCGAAGCGGACGTGGACGCGATCTCCGACGGGAACCACTGCGTGATCGGCGGGGTGATGCAGCATATCGAGGACGCCGGCGTGCACTCGGGAGATTCGGCCTGCGTGCTGCCGCCGTACCTGATTACCGAGGCCCAGGTCGAGGAGATGAAGCAGTACACCCGCGCCTTCGCGCTCCGGCTGGGCGTGGTCGGCCTCCTCAACGTCCAGTACGCCATCAAGAATGGGATCGTCTACGTCCTGGAAGTGAATCCTCGGGCCTCGCGGACCATCCCCTTCGTGTCCAAGACTACCGGGGTGCCGCTGGCGAGCCTCGCCGCCGCCGTGATGGCGGGAAAGACGCTCGAGGAGCTCGGGCTCGAGGACGACGCGGTGGCGCCCTACGTCGCGGTCAAGGAGGCGGTCTTCCCCTTCAACAAGCTGCCCGGGGTGGACCTCATCCTCGGTCCGGAGATGCGCTCCACCCCACAGGATGAAGGCATACAGACTGAGCGAGAACAGCGCGACA
>DASWBQ010000449.1:0-3184 GCA_036390535.1 Gemmatimonadales bacterium
GTGAGGTGAAGCAGACCGGGAAAATCCAGGGGCAGGAAACCAGCATCGACGTCATCTTCGCCGGAGGGCGCGCCAAGGGGACGGCGGTAACGCCGGACCCGGAGAAGCCGGGCACGCTCAAGTCGGTCACCATCGACACCACCTGGTCGCCCGAGCAGCTCGAGGAGAATCTGGTCCAGGCGGTTCTCCCCGGCCTCGCGTGGAACGAAGGGGCCAAGTGGACCTTCTCCATCTTCTCGTCAGCGAGCGGCGAGACGCGGCAGTCCACCCTGGCGGTCACCGGGAAGGAGAACATCACCGTCCCGGCCGGCAGCGGCGACGCCTGGAAGGTGGACCTGAACGGCGGACCGCAGGTGGTCCAGTTCTGGGTCACGGTGGCTGCCCCGCACCGCCTGATGAAGGTGGCGATCGCCGGGACGCCGATCGAGATGCATCGAATCCGGTAGTTGGGAGTCACAAGTCGAGAGTCGAGAGTCGAGAGTCGAGAGAGTCTTCAGCGCGGAGCACTGATGAGACCAGTCAGCCTTCTCGCCGCCATCACCCTGATGAGCGGTCCACTTCTGGCCCAGGCTCCGGACCAGAAGCCGTTCACCGACACCCTGAGTTGGGGGCGCCCGCAGTATCCGTCCACGTACGCGCGGCGAGCGTTCCAGCCGGTCCTCATCCGGAACGCCAGCGTCTTCACGGGGGCCGGGCCGGAACGCCGGAACACCTCGGTGCTGTTCCAGGATGGCCGGATCGCCGCGGTCGGAGCCGACCTGACGGCACCGCCGGGGGCCCTGGTGATTGACGGGACCGGCAAGTGGGTCACCCCGGGCCTGATCGACACCCACAGCCACATCGGGGTCTACGCGGCGCCAGGCACGTCGGCGGAGAGCGACGGCAACGAGATGACCAACCCGGTCACCGCCGAGGTGTGGGCCGAGCACTCGATCTGGCCGCAGGATCCCCAGATCCCGCTCGCGCTCGCGGGCGGCGTGACCGTGGCGCAGATCCTCCCCGGCTCGGCCAACCTGATCGGCGGCCGGTCGGTGACGATCCGGATGGTGCCTGCCCGGACGGTGCAGGAACTCAAGTTCCCCGGCGCGCCCTACGGGGTGAAGATGGCCTGTGGCGAGAACCCGAAGCGGGTATACCAGAACCGCGGTCCCGCGACCCGGATGGGGAACATGGCGGGCTACCGGGCCGCGTTCATCCAGGCCGAGCAGTACCGGTTGCGCTGGGACAAGTGGCTGGCCGACCGGAAGGGCGAGCCGCCGGCGCGCGACCTGCGGATGGAGACGCTCGCCGGGGTGCTTCGGGGTGAGATCTCGGTCCAGAACCACTGCTACCGCGCCGACGAGATGGCGCAGATGCTCGACCTTGCCCGTGAGTTCAACTTCCGGATCCGTTCCTTCCACCACGGCATCGAGGCCTACAAGATCGCAGACCTCCTCGCGGCCGCCGGCACCGCGGCCTCGATCTGGTCCGACTGGGGCGGATTCAAGATGGAGGCGTTCGACAACATCAACGAGAACCTCGCCCTGGTCACCCAGGCGGGCGCCCGGGCGATTCTCCATACCGACAGCCCGGACGGCATCCAGCGAATGAACCAGGACATGGCGAAGGCGTACTACGCCGGCGTCCGGGCCGGGATCGAGCTCAGCCGCGAGGATGCCATCAAGTGGGTGACGGCCAACCCCGCCTGGGCGCTCGGGATCGACCAGTGGACCGGGACGCTCGAACCGGGCAAGCTGGCCGACGTGGTGGTCTGGTCGGGCGACCCCTTCAGCGTCTACAGCAAGGCCGAGAAGGTCTTCAGCGAGGGCTGGCTCGCCTTCGACCGGGCCGACCCGGCCCGCTTCCGGACCGATTTCAATCTGGGACAGACCGCGCCGGGGGTGGGGCGATGAGGACGGGCGGACGGGGAGACGGGCGGACGGGCGGATTCGCCCTCGCGGTGGGGATCCTCCTCAGCACGGTTGCGGGCCCTGCCCTCTCCGCGCAGAGCATCGCGATCACGGGCGGGACGGTCTTTCCCGTCTCGGGCCCGAAGATCGAGCGGGGCACGGTCCTCATCACCGACGGCAAGATCACGGCGGTCGGTGCGAACGTGGTGATCCCGGCCGGCGCACGGCGGGTCGACGCGACCGGAAAGTGGGTCACCCCCGGACTGGTCTTCCTGGGCTCGGACGCCGGCACTGGTGTCGGCTCCATCGGAGGATTCAGCGAGTCGCGCGTGTCCGGCGACGTCAACCCGTCGTTCTCCCCGGCGGAGGGCATCGACCCGCTGGCGCTTACTATCGCGCAGACCAGGACCGGCGGTGTCACCACCGGGATCATCCTTCCCGGCGGCGGCTTCCTGCCGGGCCGGGCGATCACGATCGACCTTGCCGGCGACAACCTCGAGACCATGCTGGTCAGCCGGGCCACCGCGCTGGTGATCAACTTCGCCGGCGGGAAGGATGCCGGAGGCGGCAGCCGGGCCGGCGCCATGAACCGCCTGCGCCGTCTCTTCGACGACGCGCTGACCTACCAGCGCCGGAAGCTCGAATACGAGCGGGGCGCCACGCAGGAACTCGCGGCCCCGGCGAAGGAGCTCGAGGCGCTCCTCCCCGTCCTGACCGGGACCAGCCGGCTGCCGGTGATCGCGATGGCCGATCGCGTCCTCGACATCCAGAACGCCCTCCGGCTGGCTCGGGAGTACAAGCTCAGAATGGTGATCGGCGGGGCCGCCGAGGGATGGGTCGTCGCGAAGGAGATCGCGGCGGCCGGTACCCCAGTCGCCGTCCGGCCCTTGCAGGACATTCCGACCTTCGATGCCCTCCGGTCGCGGCTCGACATCGCGACGTTGATGAAGGAAGCCGGCACCGAGGTGATCATCGCGCAGGCGGACGCCGGCGGCGACCGCAATCTCCGCTGGGTGGCCGGCAATGCGGTCCGCAACGGCCTCGGCTGGGACGACGCGCTGAAGGCGGTGACCCTGGCGCCGGCCCGCGCGATGGGGCTCACCGACCGGGGCTCGCTCGAGGCCGGGAAGGTCGCCAACGTGGTCGTCTGGTCGGGGGACCCGCTCGACTTCGCCAGCGTGCCGGAGATGGTCTTCATCCGCGGCCGGGAGACATCGCTCCGGACCCGCGAGACCGAACTGCTGGAGAAGTACCGGACGCTGCCGCCGAAGTAAGGCGGAGGGGCGTAAGCGGCG
>DASWBQ010000450.1:0-4833 GCA_036390535.1 Gemmatimonadales bacterium
CGGATCGACTCCTCGTAGGCGAGGCGCCGCTCCTCGTTGAGATAGTGCTCCCCGTAGAAGTAGCCGTTGTCGCTGGTGAAGATGATCACGGTACGGTCGAGCTCGCCGGTCTCGCGGAGCACCTCCAGGAGCCGTCCGAGGCTCTCATCGACGGCCAGGAGCATTTCCAGCCGGCCCCGGATGTCGCGGTCCGGGGTGGCGGTTTCCGGGCTCAATGGCGGCAGCCCGTCCAGCGGGCGCTGCAGGGCCGGCTTGTTGACGAGCGGCGCCGTGGCGTTGGGGCGCCGAGGCACGATGGCGTTGGCGTACCGGCCGGCGTGGCGGTCGGCCGGGACGAATCCCTCCGCCTGGCCGGCGACCGCCCCCACACTGCCGTCGTCGCGCTGGACGGCATTGGGGTGGATCGCCTTGTGGGCGAGGATCGCCAGGAACGGCTGGCCTGAGGCCTCCCGGAGGAAGGCGGTGACGTGGTCGGTGAGGACGTCGGTCACGTACCCCTTCGTCTCCCCCCGGGTCCCGTCGACGTTGAGCTTCGGGTTGATCGCCTCGCCCTGTCCCTTCATCGCGACCCAGCGGGTGAACCCCGGTCTGGGGGAGTCGTCGTTCCCCATGTGCCACTTCCCGAAGAACCCGGTGCGGTAGCCGGCCTGCTGCAGGGGAATGGCGAAGGTGGGCAGCCGGTGGCTGGCCGAGTCGCGCGCGGTGTTGTCGACGATGCCGTGGGTGTGGGCGTACCGGCCGGTCAGGATCGAGGCGCGGCTGGGCGAACAGAGGGGGGTGGCGGCGAAGGCGTTGGTGAAACGGACGCCCTCCCGGGCCAGCCGATCGATGTTCGGAGTCTCTGCGAAGGGGTGGCCGGCCGCGCCGAAGTCATCCCAGCGGAGGTCGTCGACGACGATGAGGAGGATGTTTGGCCTTTGCGCCGGGGGAGGGGCGCAGGCGGCAACGAGGGCGAGAAGGGGCGCTAGAAGACGGCAGGGCGGCTGAGATCGGCGGGCGGTGCGGCTGCCTCTGCGTCGCTGCGGGCCGACGGCGGTCCAACCCCGGGTCGGCATCTCCCGGCCCAACGCACCGCATCGGCCCCGCAGCCGCCCGCCTCCCGCCGCCCTGCCCGGTGGACTCGCCGCAGTCGGCGGCGGGGTCAATCGCGCGCCGGGGCCCGCTCCACAGGGGCCTGCGCCTGCGCCGGCTCCGCCTGGCTGGAGAAGGCGGCGACGGCGGCCTTGGCGATGCCGGTCACCAACGGGATGCCCGCGCCAGCGCCGACGAGGACGAAGTTGGTGGCGAGCCAGGCGCTGGTCCATTTCTGGACGAGGGCCCGGTTCCGGGTGGAGACGAGGACCGCCACCGCCGTGGCGTTCACGGCGACGAACAGGAAGGCGCAGATCTGGAAGACGGACGAACTGAAGCCGCTGAGCCAGGTCACGAGAGCACTGTCCACGACGTCCTCCACGGTGGGTCGGCGGCGGGCATGCGAACGGCGGGAGTCGAACCCGCACCCCTTTCGGGACAGGATCCTAAGTCCTGCGCGTATGCCAGTTCCGCCACGTTCGCGAATTCTCAGCTTATGACCCTAAGCTATAGCGTCGCCACGTGATGCAACAGATGGGGTTTCGGACTGAGACGAGCGGCAAGGGCCGCCCTGCCGCCCTGCGGCCCTGCCGCATAAATTCCGGCCCTCGCGCCCGAACCCTGGAGCTGATGCCATGCCGTGCCGTGCCCGCCTGCTGCTCGCCGCCGCCACCCTGGTTCTGATCTCTGCGTGCGCCAAGGAGGACACCCGGCTCAAGAGCCTCGGCGTCGGGATCTCGAAGGACAGCGCCTTCATCGTGATGGAGCTCCCGGCCGAAGAGCGGGGCGAGGCGTACCTGATCGACGGCCAGTACATCGAGGCGTTCGTGGTCCGGAAGCCGGGGGTGCAGGGCCCACGGGACAGCCTGACCCGGGAGCAGGCGACGCCGGTGGTCGTGATCGGCGGCCAGGTCACGGGTTGGGGCTGGGACCACTGGGACTCGGTCGCCGGGGCCCACAATATCGAGGTCAAGCCGGCGAAGAAGTAGCCGGCCGGTCGGTTACGTTGAAGAAGGGGCGGCCCAACGGGCCGCCCCTTCTTTTTCCGGTCGCTCCGGCCGTTCCGATCCGCCGACTTACCGCGCCAGTCGGATCCGTACTACCCGCCGTCCACCCTGGCCTTCGTTGAGGGCGGCGTTGTAGATGGTCAGGGAGATCACGCCGGACGCGTTCCGGAGGGCGGCCCGCAGGTCCGCCTCGGTCCGGATCGGGGTGTCCTCGACCGCGACGATGATGTCGGGGCTCTGGCCCTCGATCCCGAACAGCCGGCCGTCGGCCGGGCCATCCGGAGCGACCTCCCGGACCAGCAGGCCGCGGAAGTTAGGCTGGAGGTCGAGTTGCTCGATCCACTGGCTGGTCACCGGCTCGACCGTCACTCCCAGCGCGTCGACCGTGGTGCCCTCGGAGACCGGCTCCTCCGGCGTGGGCTGGTCGGCCTGGGCCAGCTCGCTGGTCGCGGCCTGGGCGGTGAGCCGGACGTTGAAAGTCTTCCGGAGGCCGCCCTTCCGGGCGACTTCCACCTTCACCGTCTCGCCGGGGCGCTTGAACCCGACCACCTGCTGCAGCTGGGCGGTGTACTCGACGGGCTGGCCGTCCACCGAGACGATGATGTCGCCCGGGGTCAGCCCAGCCTTCTGGGCCGGGGACTCGGCGGCGAACGACTCGACCCGCACGCCGCGGATGTCCTGGAGGCCGACATACTCGGCGTCCTCGGCGTCGGCGTCACGCACCTGGACCCCAAGGGCCGCGCGCTGGACCTTGCCGGTGGAGATGAGCTGAGACATGACCTGGCGGGCCAGGTCGATCGGGATGGCGAAACCGTAGCCCGAGTAGTAGCCGGTGGTGCTGGCGATGGCGGAGTTGATGCCGATCACCTCGCCCCGGACGTTGAGGAGCGGGCCGCCGGAGTTGCCGGGATTGATGGCGGCGTCGGTCTGGATGAAGTCCTGGATGCTGGCCTGGGACCGGTTGGGCAGCTGCAGCTGGCCCCGGCCCTTGGCGCTGATGATGCCCTGGGTGACGGTGAAGGTCAGGTTTTCACCCAAGGGATTGCCGACCGCGAGGACCCACTCACCGATCCGGGCAGTGGCACTGGCGCCAAGCTGGGCCGGGGTCAGGTCATTGGCGTCGATCTTGAGGACGGCGACGTCGGTCAGCGGGTCGGTTCCCACGATCTTCGCCGTGAAGGAGCGCCGGTCGAGCAGCTGGACGGTGACCTTGTCGGCCCCCTCCACCACGTGGGTGTTGGTCAGGATGTAGCCGTCCCTGGAGACCACGAAGCCGGACCCGCTGCCCTGCTCGACCCGGGGGTGATTGCGGGGCAGCTGGCCACGCGGAAAGAACTGCTCGAACCCCGGCGGCACCTGGCGGCTGGGGGCCGTCTCGGTGCGGCTCGAGGTGATCAGGACTACGCTGGGCCGGACCGCCTCGGCGACCGAGGCGAAGGCATCCGAGAGGGCCACCAGGGTGGCCGTTCCCGGTACATTGGCGGCCGGCCGGGCCTGGGTCTGGAGGGCGGGGAGGTCCTTGTTCTGGGCGAGCGAGTTCCGGGGCAGGTCCAGGAGGCCCGCGAAGAGCAGCCCGAGGACGAACGCCAGGGAGACCAACCCACCGAACTTGAGCCAATTGAGAGAACGATCCGACATACCTCAGCCTGCGAAGGGGGTGTGTGTTACGACGTCCTCAATATACGCACGATGCACAGGGGTTGGTTCCCGTTGCACTACGGGAGGGAACGGGAGAGAGCGGGAGAGGGCGGGACAGAGCGTGAGGGGCGGGAAGGGGCCGGATGGTGGAGCGAAAATGGGCATGGCGAGGCTCCCTTTTTGGGCGCATGTTCTCGGCTCCGGCCCTGCCAGCCCGGCCACCCCTACCATGGAGCCTTCATGACCGTGCATCGACCCGCCGTCATCCTGCTTGCCTGCCTCGCCGCCAGCCCCGTCGCGGCCCAGGTGCGAACCACCCAACCCCCCGTGATCAACATCTTCCGGGAATTCGAGAAGCCGGGGCACTTCGCCGCCCACGAGGCCACCGAAATGCGGTGGACGGCGCTCAACCGGACCCACAACTACCCTTACAGCTATCTGGGCCTGAGCGCCGTCAGCGGGCCCTCGGAGGTCTGGTGGGTCACCGGGTACGACGGCCTTGCCTCCTTCGGCAAGGGGTCGGCCTGGGGTGGCGACAATGCCGCCTTCTCCGCCGGCCTGGCGAAGATCGCCGCCGAGGATGGTGAGCACCTCACCAGCACCAGCGCGATGCAGGCGGAGGCGGTGCCGGAGGCCAGCAGCGGGGCCTATCCGGACCTGTCCAAGATGCGGGTGCTGGCCATCACCACCTTCTCGGTGCGGCAGGGAGCCGATTTCACTCCGCTGGCGAAGCAATACGCGGCCGTCATGAAGGCGAAGAACGTGACGACATCGTTCCGGGTCTACCGGGCCCTGGCCGGGGCACCGGAGGGGACGATCCTGGTCTTCGCGTCGTACCCGTCGTGGGACGCGCTCGAGGCCCAGGAGAAGGCCAGCAGCCAGGCCATGGCCACGATGTCGCCGGCCGAGGGCGAGGCCCTCGGCAAGCTCTACCGCGAAACGGTGATGAACTCGAATACCCGGTACTTCAATATCAACCCGCGGGTGAGCCTGGTGCCGAAGGAGTACCTGGCCGATCCGTTCTGGGGGAAACCGTAGCGGCAGGTAGTGCTCGGCAGATGCAGCTCGGCAAGTGAAACACGGCAGGGGTCACGTTCCCCTGCCGTGTTCCGTTACG
>DASWBQ010000451.1:0-10795 GCA_036390535.1 Gemmatimonadales bacterium
CGTGAAGTACGAGCGGCACCTGTACCCCGGTACTCAGCACGGCTTCAACAACAACACCACCCCACGCTTCGACGCGGCGGCGGCGAAGCTGGCCTGGGACCGGACGATTGCCTTCTTCAACGCGCACCTGCGCGCGTAGCAGGGAACAGGAAACAGGGAACGGGGAACAGGACAACATGCGAATCTCACGGAGCCTGCGGTGCTTCGCCATTACCTGGATGAGCCTGGTGGCAGCGGGTTGCGGCCCGGGGGGCGAGACCTACCCGCTGGTGCTCCAGGGCGGGCGGGTGATGGACCCGGCCACCGGGCTCGACAGCGTCCGAAACGTGGCCATCCGGGACGGCAGGATCGTGGCGATCTCCGCCGAGCCGCTGCAGGGCACCGAGGTGGTGGACGTGACCGGGAAGGTGGTAGCGCCCGGGTTCATCGACCTGCACGCCCACGGCCAGACCACGTCCGACATGGAGCTGCAGGCCCGCGACGGCGTCACCACGGCGCTCGAGATGGAGGTCGGTGTCTACCCGGTGGCGGGGTGGTACGCCGGGATGGAGGGACAGGCGCCGCTCAACTACGGGGCCACCGTCAGCCACATCGCCGCGCGGTTCGCGGTGTTCCACGGGATCGAGATCGGCCACTGGCCGGTGAACCGCGCCAAAGCCGCCTCGCTGGGCGCCAACCCCGATGGTGCCAACAAGATCGCCTCGCAGATCCAGATCGACTCGCTGGCGGCGCTGCTTCGGAAGGGGATCACCGAGGGGGCGCTCGGCGTCGGCTTCGGGATCAACTACAGCCCGGGCGCCACCCCGGCGGAGATCACCGAGATGTTCAGGGTGGCGGCGGCGGCGAAGGTGCCGGCCTACGTCCACACCCGGGCCTTCGGGATCGGGGCGATCCGCGAGGCGATCGCCACCGCGAAGGCGACCGGGGCGTCGCTCCACATCGTGCACATCGGCAGCAGCTCGGGCGACGACCTGCCTGAGGCGCTGGCGCTGATCGACTCGAGCCGGGCGGAGGGGATGGACCTGACCACCGAGGTCTATCCGTACACGGCGGCATCGACGATGCTCGAGTCGGCGATGTTCAACCCCGGCTGGCAGGAGAACCTGAAGATCGGCTACGGTGACCTGGGCTGGGCGGCGACCGGCGAGCGGCTGACGAAGGAGTCGTTCGAGCGGTACCGGAAGGAAGGCGGCTGGGTCATCATCTACATGATGAAGGACGCCAACGTCGAGAAGGCCATCGCCTACCCCGGCGTGATGATCGCGAGCGACGGGGTGCCCTTCGTGAACGGCACCGGGCACCCGCGGGGTGCGGGGACCTTCGCCCGGGTGCTGGGGCACTACCGCCGGGAGAAGGGGATCGTGTCGCTGATGGACGCGGTGGCGAAGATGACGATCATGCCGGCGCGCCGGCTCGAGGGGTACGTCCCCGCCATGAAGCAGAAGGGCCGGATCGCGGTGGGCGCCGACGCCGACATCACGGTGTTCGACCCCGCCACGGTGATCGACAACGCCACCTTCACGGAGCCGACAAAGCCATCCACCGGGATCACCGAGGTGCTGGTGAACGGGACCTTCGTGGTGCGGAGCGGCGAGCTGGTACCCGGGGCGCGGCCCGGAAGGCCGGTGCGGATCGCCACCGCGGCACCGGGGATGTGAGGGCACCGGCCAGGATCCCTGCTTCAGCCCGGGAGTCGGCAGATGCGGCTCGGGGTCATTTCCGATACTCACGGCCTGCTCCGGCCCGAGGTCTTCGAGGTCTTCCGCGAGGTGGACCTGATCCTGCACGCGGGAGACATCGGACCGCCGGGGTTGCTGACCGAACTGGAGACGATCGCGCCAGTGCGGGCAGTGTGGGGCAACACCGACGGCTGGGACATCCGGGCCCTGGTGCCCGAGGTGGTGCAGGAGGTGATCGAAGGATTCCCATTCGTCATCGTGCATGGCCACCAGCTCGGGTCGCCCACGCCGGACGCGCTGTTCGAGGCGTATCCCGAGGCGCTGGTCATCGTTTTCGGGCACACCCACCGGCCGCTGCTGACCCTGGTGGACACGGTGGTGACGGTGATGAACCCGGGCGGGGCAGGGCGGCGGCGGTTCGACCTGCCGCCGTCAGTCGGGATCCTCGAACTGGAGCCCGGGATCCCTCCCCGTGGGCGGCTGGTGCCGCTGCTCGCCGCTGGCGAAGACTGAGTCGACATCCGAGAGTCGAGAGAGGGAACAGGGCACAGGGAGCAGAGACCTCCCTTCATGACTCCAGCCGATCGGTCGGGCCGTCCCCGGGCGGCCAGTGCGCCGTGAGTCCGCGCCCCGACCAACACTACAAGTGATTACAGCGTAGCGGGTTGCGGGCCGAGATCGCGCCGGCCCCGCACCGGCCAATCGGCCGTGGCACAGGGCGAATCCCGACCGCCGCGCACTCATTCTTCCTTAACCACTCTTTCACTCAATCAGTGCTAGGCTGTAGTGCCATGGCGGGGGCCGTCTTGCGACGTCTCCGGCCCGCACGAAGTCCTCGTTCCCAGGCGGCCGGAAGTCCGGTGGACGGCCCCAAAGGACCGTGATGCAGCCCCAGGACCGTCGTTCCTTTCTCAAGGCCAGCGCCGTCATCGGCGCGGCCGCTACTGGACTCACGCCCACGGCCGCGCAGGCCGCGCCCCGCAATATCCTGTCGCCCGACCGGATGGGCGTGCTGGTGGACACCACGGTGTGCATCGGCTGCCGGCAGTGCGAGTGGGCCTGCAAGGTGGCGCACGACCTTCCGACCGAGCCGCTCGAGGCCTACGAGGACCGGGCGCCCTTCGAGGGGATGCGGCGTCCCGACGAGACCGCGCTCACCGTCGTCAACCGGTACGACAACCCGAAGCACCCCGAGGTCCCCTATACGGTGAAGGTCCAGTGCATGCACTGCGGCCATCCCGCGTGCGTGTCGGCGTGCATCGTGGGCGCCATCTCGAAGGAGGAGAACGGCGCCGTCATCTGGGACACGAAGAAGTGCATCGGGTGCCGCTACTGCATGGTGGCCTGTCCCTTCCAGATCCCGGCGTTCGAGTACCGGAAGGCGCTCGACCCCCGGATCCTCAAGTGCGACTTCTGCTTCGAGCGCCGGAAGACGGGCGCCCTGCCGGCCTGTGTCGAACAGTGCCCGGTGGAGGCGCTCACCTACGGGCCGCGGGAGGAGCTGGTGCGGGTGGCCCGGGACCGGGTGCGACGGCAGCCCCAGCGCTACGTCCAGCACATCTTCGGCGAGTACGAGGTCGGCGGAACCGACTGGCTCTACCTGGCCGGCACCGACTTCGCCGCCCTCCAGTTCCCCGCGCTCGGGCCGAGGCCGGCGCCCGGGGTGTCGGAGAGCATTCAGCACGGCATCTTCGCCTACTTCATCCCCCCGGTGGCGCTGTACGCCCTGCTGGGCTCGATCATGTGGATGGCCCGGCATCGCGGCGAGGAGGATGAGGGATGACGATGCACCAGATGATGAAGCCGACGCCGCTGGCGAAGCAGCGGTTCCTCACGCCCGGCGTGTGGGTCCTCCTCCTCCTGGTCCTCAACGGCTTCGCCTTCCTGGCGGGCCGGTTCCTGTTCGGGATCGGGGCGGTGACCAACCTCGACAACCAGTATCCCTGGGGGATCTGGATCGGGGTCGACGTCGCGGCCGGGGTGGCGCTCGCGGCCGGCGGCTTCACCACCGCGGCGCTGGGGCACGTGATGCACCGGGAGCAGTACCACGCGGTGGTCCGGCCGGCGCTGCTGACCGCGATGCTGGGGTACACCATGGTCGCGGCCGGCGTGGCGATCGACATCGGGCGCTACTACTACATCTGGCACCCGCTGGTCATGTGGAACGGCAACTCGGCGCTGTTCGAGGTCGGCATCTGCGTGATGATCTACATGACCGTCCTCTACATCGAGTTCCTGCCGGTGGTGACCGAGCGGTTCATCGGGCGGGTGGACCTGCCCGGCGCCTTCGCCCGTCTCAACGGGCCGGTCGACCGGATACTCCGGGCCCTCGACCGGGGGCTGTCGCAGACGATGTTCGTCTTCATCATCGCCGGGGTGGTGCTGTCGACCCTGCACCAGTCGTCGCTGGGGACGCTGATGGTGATCGCCGGCCCCAAGATGCACCCGCTCTGGCAGACCCCGATCCTGCCGCTGCTGTTCCTCCTCTCCGCCATCTCGGTGGGACTGCCGATGGTGATCGTGGAGTCGCTGCTGGCAGCCCGGTCGTTCGGCCTCAAGCCGGAAATGGCGGTGCTGTCGAAGCTGGGGCGGATGGTGGCGCCGCTGCTGGGCGTCTACCTGGCCTTCAAGCTCGGCGACATGTTCGTGCGGGAGACCTTCGTGCACCTGAAGGTGCTCAGCACCGAGAGCATCATGTTCATGGCGGAAATCCTGCTCGGGGTGGTGGTGCCGCTCCGGATGCTGCTCTCCCCGAAGGTGGTGAAGTCGCCGCCGCTGCTGTTCACCGCCGCCTTCCTGGTGGTGGGCGGGGTGGTCCTCAACCGGATCAACAACTTCGTGGTGGCCTACACGCCACCCTACTCGTACGGGTCGTACTTCCCGTCCATCGGCGAGATCTCGGTCACGGTCGGCCTGGCCTCGCTGCTGGTGCTGCTGTATCGCGCGGCCGTCATCGTCTTCCCGGTGATCAGCCTGCCGGACCGGACGCTGGCGCCGCCGTCGAAGTACTCGATCCGGGGATAGCGCCATGCGGCCCCTTCCCGTCTTCGGCCGGCTCTGCCTTCTCGCCGCGCTCGCCACCTCCCCCGCGGCCGCGCAGGTCAAGTCCCGGGGGCGGCCCGCCATGCCGGCGCTGGACTGCCGCGACTGCCACACCGGCGCCACGCCCACCAAGGCCGACCCGGCGCTGCTCGCCTGCCCGCGGCTGCAGGTCACCGGCTACCACCTGCTGAGCGACGCGCCGGCGACGATGACCCTGGGCAGCGCCGCCGGCCGGTACGGGCCGGTGCCCTTCTCCCACCGGACCCACGCCCTGATGGCGGGCGCCGGGGAAGGCTGCGAGGGCTGCCACCACTACGACCAGGCGCGGCCGATCCAGAAGTGCGCGGCGTGCCACTCGGCCTCCCGGGTCCGGTCGGACCTGTCCCGTCCCGACCGGAAGGCCGCGATGCACCGCCAGTGCCTCGACTGCCACCGGGACTGGAATCCCGGCGTGACCTGCGCCTCGTGCCACCAGCCCGCGACCGGCGTCCCGGAGCCCCGCCCCCAACCCCCGGCCCGGGTGGTCTACCAGACCCCGGCGGCGAAGGCGAGGACGGTCACCTTCTTCCACGACGAGCACGTGGAGCGGTTCGGGCTGGCGTGCGGCGACTGCCATCAGGGGGCCACCTGTGCGGCCTGCCACCGGGTCCCGGTGCCGACGGCGACCGAGCTGGCGCGCTCGGGACCGGCGGGCCGCCCTGACTCGGTGGTGCACGCCTCCTGTGCGACCTGCCATGAGATCAAGGGATGCGCCACCTGCCATCGCGACCAGCCCCGGCGGGTGCCGGCCTTCGACCACCGGGCCCGGACCGGGTGGGCCCTCAACCGGTTCCACGCCCCGCTGGCCTGCAAGGCGTGCCACGGGGCGGCGGGGGCGTTCGGCCCGCTCGACCGGGACTGCGAGTCGTGCCACGCCGGGTGGCAGAAGCGATTCACCCACCAGCAGGTCGGGCTGGAACTGGACGAGGCGCACGGCGAACTGGAGTGCAACGGCTGCCACACCGACGCGACCTTCACCGCGCGGCCGGCGTGCAACGGCTGCCACGACGACTTCACCTACCCGGCGAAGCGGCCCGGCAAGGCCGTGCCGCCGGCCCGGAAGCCGTAGGGCCCGGTGTTCCGGAAGCTCGGCCCGAAGCTGACCCTGGCGGTGGGGGTGATCGTCCTGGTGACGATCAGCATCTTCTCGTTCTTCAACACCCGGGCCCACCGCCGAAGCCTGCTGGCCGAGGTGGAGCGGCACGCCAGCCAGTTGAGCGGGGCGGTGGTGGCCGGCACCGAGTTCGACATGCTGCTCAACCAGCGGGACCGGGTCCACGAGACCATCACCCGGATGGGGACGCAGCCGAGCATTCAGCGGATCCGGGTGATGAACAAGACCGGCGAAGTCATCTACTCGTCGGACTCGACCGAGATCGGCGCGATGGTGGACAAGCAGGCGGAGAGCTGCTTCCAGTGCCACTCGGCGGACCAGCCGCTGGAGCGGCTGGCGATGCGGGAGCGGACCCGGGTGTTCCGGGTTCATCCCGACTCGGGCCGGACCCTGGGGATCGTGACCCCGATCTACAACCAGCCGACCTGCTCCCAGGCGGCCTGTCACGCCCACCCGCCGACGCAGACCGTGCTGGGGGTGCTCGACGTCACGCTGCCGCTGGCGGAAGTGGACCGCGACATCCGCCGGGGTCAGGCGGGCGTGCTGTTGCTGGGGGTGGCGGCGATCGTGGCGCTGAGCGTGATCATCGGGCTGCTGGTGTCGCGGTGGGTGGCCCGGCCGGTGCAGGCACTGGTCGCCGCGACGCGCCACGTGGCGGGGGGCGACCTGAGCTACGTGATCCCGGAGACCCGGGAGGACGAGCTGGGGATGCTGGCGCGGTCCTTCAACAACATGACCCGGAAGCTGGCGGAGGCGCGGCTGCAGCTGTTCCAGTCGGACAAGCTGGTCTCGCTCGGCCGCCTCGCCGCCGGGGTCGCCCACGAGATCAACAACCCGCTCACCGGGGTGCTGACCTACAGCAGCTTCCTCCTCAAGCGGACCAAGGACCAGCCCGAGATCCAGGAAGACCTCAAGGTGATCGTGCGGGAGACGATCCGGAGCCGCGAGATCGTCAAGAGCCTGCTCGACTTCGCCCGCCAGTCGGTCCCGAAGAAGAGCCCGGCGGACCTCCACGAGGTGATCGCCCGGGCCGCGGCCGTGGTCGAGAACCAGTTCTCGCTCAACCACGTGACCCTGGTCAAGGCACTGGGCGCCGACGTGCCGCAGATCACCGTCGACGCCAACCAGCTGCAGCAGGTCTTCATCAACCTGTTCGTCAACGCCGTCGACGCCATCGGGCCGGCCGGCGGCACCGTCACGGTGACGACCGCGCGGCTCCGGCTGTCACCGGTCGGGATCACCCAGATCAAGAAGGCGCAGTGCCCGAAGCGGCACAGCCTGGTGAACGCCGACGTGCGGATCGACGGCAAGCCGTCGATCCGGCTCAAGGTCCGCTCGGAAGGGAGCGAGGGGTTCATCTACCTCGACCCGATCTTCGGGAAAACGCGGCACCAGTTCGGGCTGCCGCCCGACGTCAGCAAGGTGGTCCAGGTGACCTGCCCGGACTGCTCCGCCTCGCTGGTGGTCGAGGGGACCAGCTGCCCCGACTGCGGCTCGACCATCTACGCCTTCGAGGTCCCGACCAGGGGGATGGTGGAGGGCTGCACCAACCGGGCGTGCACCTGGCAGCGGTGGAGCGCCCTGGAGGAGTCGGGGGACCGGGAGTTCGTCGAGGTCCGGGTCGCCGACACCGGCAGCGGGATCGCCAAGGAGGACATCCCCCGGCTGTTCGAGCCGTTCTTCTCCACCAAGGGGCAGAAGGGCACCGGCCTGGGCCTGGCGGTGATCTGGGGCATCATCGACAACCACAACGGCACCATCACGGTGGAGAGCGAGCCGGGGGCGGGCTCGACCTTCGTGATCCGCCTGCCGGTGGAGCCATGAAAGCGACGCGCGACCTGCTGGTGATCGACGACGAGCCGGTGATCACCGGGGCGGTCGAGCGGGTCTGCCGCGCGGAGGGGCTGTCGGTGGACGTGGCCGAGAGCGCGGCGGCGGCGCTGGCCCGGCTGGAGCGCGGCGACTACCGGCTGATCGTGTGCGACGTGATGATGACCGACGTGGACGGCTTCGGGTTCCTCGAGGCGGTCAGCCGCAGGGGCATCCGCACCCCGGTCATCATGTCCACCGGGATGTCGACGATGGAGAACGCGGTCCGGGCGCTCTACTCCGGCGCCATCGATTTCGTCCCCAAGCCGTTCAGCGCCGACGAGCTCCTGGCGGCGGTCCACCGGGGCCTGAACTACGCCAGGATCCAGGGCGACGCCGCCCTGGTGACCGCTCCGGGGCTTCCGGCCTCGCTCCCCTACGTCCCCTGTCCCCCGAAGTACTACCGCCTGGGCTACGCCAGCTGGGTGTCGGTGGAGGGCGGGGGGACCGCGCTGGTCGGGGTGAGCGACCTCTTCCTCAAGACCATCGAGGGCGTCGAGAGCATCTCGCTCGCGTCCGCCGACGAGGAGGTGGTGCAGGGCAGCCCCTGCGCGACGATCACCTCCCCGGACGGGCTGTCGCACGGCGTCCTCGCGCCGGTCAGCGGCCGGATCGTCGAAGCGAACGCCCAGCTGCTGACGACCCCCTCGGCGGTGGAGCGTGATCCCTACTTCCAGGGCTGGCTGTACCGGGTGCTCCCGGCCGACCTGGAGTACGCCCTCCAGCACCTGACCTCTTGCAGCTCGGACCGCGTGTGACCCGCCCCATCCGTGAAGGAGATCGGCCATGGTAGTCCTCTTCCTGTTCATCTCGGTCGTCCTCTTCGTGCTGGCCGACCTGGCGCTGCGGTCGATCCTCCAGCGGGTCCGGCAGAAGAAGCTCCGGGAGGAGCGCGCCGAAGCGCTGGCGGTGAGCCTCACGCTGGACGTCTCCCGCGAGGCCCCCTCGCTCACCCGGGCCGAAGTGAAGGAGCCGGCCGCGCGGATCCTCTGCGTGGACGACGAGCCGGTGATCCTCGACAGCTTCCGGAAGATCCTGGTGCTCGACGGTTACTCGGTCGACACCGTCCAGTCCGGACAGGAAGCCCTGGGCCTGGTCCAGTCGCACCACTACGACTTCGTCTTCACCGACCTCAAGATGCCGGCGATGGACGGGGTGGAGGTGGTCAAGGCGGTCAAGCACATGCGGCCGGACATCGACGTCGTGGTCATCACCGGGTATGCCACGGTCGCCACCGCGGTCGAGTGCATGAAGCACGGGGCGATGGACTACCTCCAGAAGCCGTTCACCGAGGACGAGCTGCTGGGCTTCGTCAAGAAGGCGCTGCTCAAGCGGCAGGACCGGATCCAGAAGCTGCTCAAGCCCTCGGTGCACGTCACCCACCTTCCCGAGGGGGACTACGTCCGGAAGGGGGAGTTCTCGATCCCGGGCGGGGCGCTGATCTCGGAGGGGCACAGCTGGGCCACGGTGGCGCCGGACGGTACGGTCAAGGTGGGCCTCGACGACTTCGCCAAGAAGCTGATCGGGCCGGTGGACGCAATCGACTTCCCCAGCGTGGGGATGACGGTCAAAGCGGGGCAGCCGCTGTTCACGGTGCGCCAGAAACACCGGCGGATCCCGTTCCACGCGCCGGTGAGCGGCCGGGTGGTGAAGACCAACGCGGCGCTGGCGGCGGACACCGAACCGCTGGAATGGACACCCTACCAGCGGAACTGGGTGTGCGTCATCGACGCGGACAACCTCGACGTCGAGTTGCCCCGGCTCAAGATCGGGAAGTCGGCGGTGGCGCTGTTCCAGGAGGACATCGACCGGTGCCGCGGCCTGCTCAGGGAGATGTCGGCCAGCGAACCGGAGCCGGGGACGCTGGACGAGAAGCTCTACCGGGGGGAACTGCTGCAGCTGGACGATGCCCACGCGGACCGGCTGGTGAAGGAGTTCTTCGTGCGGTAGGGCGGGCACGGTTCCAGGGCGGAGAGGCGGCGGGGCGGAGGGTGGTAGATTCCCGCCATTCCATGCCTCGCCGCCCCGTTCTGTTCCTGACGATTCTCCTCGCTGCCTGCGGTGGTGCGACGCAGGTGCCGGCGGGTCCCACCGAGCCACTCGCCTTCGTCGACGAAACGACCTGCGTCAGCTGCCACGAGGCGGCGGCGCAGGCGTGGCAGGGATCGCACCACGACCTCGCCATGCAGCCGATCGCCGGAGCGAAAGGGCTGGGTGACTTCTCCGGGCGCTCCACGGTGCACGGCGCCCGCTTCCTCCGCCGCGATTCGCTCTACCTGCTGGAGACGACCGGGCCCGATGGGCGCCCCGCCAGCTACCAGCTCGACTGGGTGTTCGGGGTCTATCCGCTGCAGCAGGTGCTGGTGCCGCTGCCGGGCGGCCGGCTCCAGGCCTTCAACGTGGCGTGGGACTCCGCGCGGGGGCGGTGGTTCGACCTCTTTCCCGGGGCCGGTTCCCCGCGGGACGCGCTGCACTGGAGCGCACCGCAGCAGAACTGGAACTACATGTGTGCCGAGTGCCACGCGACGGACCTGCGACGCAACTGGGACTCGACCGCCGGCGCCTACCGGACCACCTGGCACCGGCTCGACGTCGGGTGCCAGGCGTGCCACGGCCCGGCGTCGGGTCACGTGGCGTGGGCCGAGCGGGCGCGGGCCGACAGCGCAGTGCCGCCGCCCGATTCCGCCTACGGGCTCGAGGTGCGGCTGCCCGGACCCGACCCGCGGGCCGAGATTGAGACCTGCGCCCGGTGCCACGCGCGCCGGGCCCCGCTGGGCGACGGCTTCGACCATCGCAACCGGCTGATGGACGATTACCTGCCCTCACTGCTCGACGAGGGTCTCTATCATGCCGACGGGCAGATCCTGGACGAGGTGTATGAGTACGGCTCCTTCCAGCAGAGCCGGATGTTCGCAAAGGGGCTCCGCTGCAGCGACTGCCACGACCCGCACACCCAGCGGGCGAAGGCGCCGGGCAACGCGCTCTGCGTGAGCTGCCACAACCCCGCCGCCTCGGCCGCGCGCACCGGCATCGATGCGCGGGGCCTGCTGCG
>DASWBQ010000452.1:0-3052 GCA_036390535.1 Gemmatimonadales bacterium
CGGGGAGCCGGCTCGCCACGGCGCGATTGAAGGCGGTCCCCTGGAACTGGGCGATCTGGGCCAGTTCCCGGTCGCGGAGCAGGACGATCAGGATCGGCACTCGTCGCTGCACCGCCGTCAGCCCCTCGAGCCCGGTCATCAGGAAGGCGCCGTCGCCGGCCAGGGCCACCACCGGCAGGTTCGGGCGCGCCAGGCTGGCGCCGATGGCGGCCGGCACCGCATAGCCCATGCAGGAGTAGTCGACCGGGGCTAGGAACCGTCCCGGCCGCTCGAGCCGCAGGGCCTCCATCGCCAGGAAGGTCCCGTTGCCGCTGTCGGTGGTGAAGATGGTCTCCGGCCCGAACCGCGCCTGCAGCTTCTGGATCAGCAAGGCGGGCGAAACGGCCTCCCGCGACCGCCCCTCCTCCCAGGCCTTCCGGACCTGGGCGTGGGCCGCCGCGATCCGTTGCCGCGGTCCACTGTCAACCGTCGACGGCTGACTGATCGCCTTCAGCAGGCGCTCGACGAACCCCACCGCCTCCGCGGCGATCGCGATCTCCGCCGGGAAGTTCCGTCCCAGCACCTCAGGGTTGATGTCGACGTGGCAGAGCGGCCCCGGCAGGGTGATCCCGTAGCCGGCCGTGCCCACCTCGCCGAAGCGGCAGCCGATGGCCAGCACCCGGTCGCACTCCGCCGCGATCGCCCGGTGTGCCGGGGGCGCCGAATTGCCGAAGCCGTTCCAGAGGAAGAGGGGGTGCGACTCCGGGAAGACACCCTTGCCCTGGATCGTCGTTGCGACCGGCGCCCCGAGCCGCTCGGCGAGAGTCACCAGGTCCGCGCCCGCCGCGCCCAGCCCGACGTAGAGGAGCGGCCTGGCGCCTTCCCCGGTGAGCCACCTGGCCACCTTGCTGACTTCCACGTCGATCGCCGCCGGGGCATGCGTTGGCGGGGGCGGGGCGAAGCTCGCCGGATCGACGTCGTGGCGGCTGAGGTAGAGGTTGATCGGCACCTCCACCATCACCGGGCCCGGCGTGCCCGCCCGCGCCAGGGCGCAGGCGCGCCGGATCGTCGGGTACAGCTCGTCCCCCGTCATCGGCCGCCAGGCGGCCTTGGTGACCGGCGCCGCCATCGCCAGCTGGTCGACGTCGTGGAGCTGGTAGGCCATCCGCAGGTCCTGGCGGATGCCGCACCCCAGCACCAGCATCGGGACCCCGTCCATGAAGGCCTCGGCGATGCCCGAGAGCGCGTGGGTGAGGCCGGCACCCGGCACCAGGTTCACGCAAGCCATCCGGCCGGACGCCCGCCAGTAGCCGTCCGCCATGAAGCCGGCGCTCTGCTCGTCGGTGACCAGGACCGGCGTCACCTTCGAGGGGCCGAGGGCGTCGTAGAGCTCGATGTTGTGGGTGCCGGGAATCCCGAAGGTGTGGGTGATCCCCTCGTCCTCGAGGGCTCGCACCACCAGTTCGCCGCCGGTGAGTTTCATGCCAGGCTCCCGAGGTCGGACCGCACGGCTTCCGCGGCGCGGTCCGCGAGCGCCATCACGGTCAGGTAGGGATTGATCTCGACCGAATTCGGGAACAGGCTCGCGTCGGCCACCCGGAGCCACGGCAGGCCGTGCACCCGGCCCCAGGCATCCGTCACCGAGTCCGCCGGGTGGCTCCCCATGCCGCACCCGCCCATGAGGTGGGCGGCGGACACCGAGATCCGCCCCAGCTGGAAATGCCGCTCATCGATCAGCTGGTCGACGCGGGCGGCGTCCCGCGCCTCGATCAGCGGCGGGTCCGCCGACGGCGCGTGCACCCGGACCGCGCCGGCCGCGAAGAAGATCTTCGCCGAGGCGCGGGTGGCCGCCACCATGCTCCGGATCACCCCCGGCGTGAACCGGTAGTGCACCACCGGCTTCCCGTCGCGGTCCACCGTGATCCGGTTGTCCGGCACCGCCTTGTCGCAGGCCAGCACCAGGATCATCTGCAGCCGCGGAAACGCCTGCATCAGGGTGCTGTGGGGAGCGCCGAAGCCGGTCAGGTTCTTGGCGGTGATAAAGGGGAAGTACATGCAGGTCTCGAGCACGTACCCCTCTTCGGCCGCCCGGTCCATGAAGAAACTCTTAGGGTGGCCGACGTCGTTGGTGATCGGCTGCCGGTGTTCCGCCACCAGGATGTGGGCCGGATGGCAGGTGAATCCCATCCCCACGCGTGGCGGCAGACCGGCCAGCCCCGAGCGCAGCAGCAGGGCCGGGGAGTTGATCGCGCCCGCCGCCAGCACCATGGCCCGCGTGGTGACGTCGTACCGCCCCGGCGCCCACTCGGGCTCGGTGCCTTTCCCGCCGGCCGGGCGCGGGGCGACCTCCACCTCGAGGCGCCGCTCCCCGATCCGGACGACGCGGGCCCGGGTGACCACCTCGACCCCCTGCCGCTCGGCGTTCGGCAGCTGGACCCGGTGGGTGCCCATCTTGGCGGCGTTGGGACAGCCGAGGTTGCAGAGGCTCGAGCCTTTGCAGCCGCGGACGTTGAGCGGGAACTGCTCGGCGTGATAGCCGGCCTTCGCGCATCCTTCGGCGAAGAGACGGTTGTTGTCGTTGATCTCCTCGGCGCCGAGGAGGTGGACGTTGTTCTCCCCCATGAAGCGACGGCTGCGCTGCTCGATGTCGGCGTGGGCCAGGCCGGGCACCGCCCAGTCGCGGATCACCCGTGCCGGGGCGATCAGCGAGGTGCCGGTGTAGACCACGGTGGAGCCGCCGTAGCCGCGGCCGAAGGCGAGGGTCATGGTGCCGTCGGCCGTCAGGAAGCCGCCGCCGTCCACGAACACCTCGCTGGCCATCTCCAGCTCGCGGCCGGTGAAGTCCTCGTCGCGGAAGCGGGGGCCCTCCTCCAGCACCAGCACCTTCTTCCCCTGGGCCACCAGCGGCGCCAGCGCCTGCGCCACGGTTCCTCCGGCGGCGCCGGCCCCGACCACCACGACGTCGTACTGCCGCGCGTTCACCGGCGCCCCTCCCACCCCGATGCGGTGGCGCGGTAGCCGATCGCCGCCTGCACCTCGGGTTGGGTGTAGTAGCCCATCTGGACCAGGGTCC
>DASWBQ010000453.1:0-3324 GCA_036390535.1 Gemmatimonadales bacterium
GCGGGGTGGACGGTGGCGGACTCCCCCAGCGTGAGCATCGGCGGATCAGCCGGCGACCCGGTCACCGACATGGGCCAGGTGGTGGGGGTCCTGCAACTCTCCGACGGCCGGGTCGCCGTCGCCAACGGCAGCACGCCCGACGTGCGCTTCTTCGACCGGCGCGGGGCCCATCTGGTGACCGCCGGCCGGCGGGGGTCCGGCCCCGGTGAGTACCAGACGCTGGCAGGGCTGTTTCCGTTCGGCGGCGACTCGATGATCGCGGCCGACCTGATGACCCGCCGGATGACGGTGGTGTCTCCCGACGGCGCCACCGGCCGGTCCTATACCCTCGGGGCCAAGGGGGGGATGGAGATCGTCGGCGGCGGTACCGGGACCGGCAGTGTCAGCCTCGCCATCCCCGTCGGCGCCTTCCCCGACGGGACGATCCTCGGCATGGTGCAGGCGTTCCGGGTCGGCCAGGCGCCGCCCGGCGCGTATCGTGACACGGCGGCCTACGTCCGGTTCTCCCCCGAGGGCGCACCTGGCGACACCACGATGCGGGTCCCCGGGATCGAGATGGAGCAGATGATCCTCCGCTTTGCGGGGCAGGAAATCGCCACCCCATCGCCGGTGCCGCTTGGGCGGATGACGTCGGTGGGGGTCGGTGGGGACCGGATCGCGGTGGCCCTCAACGATGGCTACGAGATCGAGGTCCACGATGGCGCCGGGCGCCTGGTCAGGGTGATCCGGGTGGCCCAGCCGGCCATGCCGATCACCGAGGAAGACAAGGCAGTGCACCGCCAGGAACAGCTCGACCAGTTCGCCAACACGCCTGGGATCCGGGGGATGCCCGAGCCCTTCCTTGAGCAGATGCGGAAGCGGATCGAAGAAGCGCCCTACCCGGCGACGTATCCCTACGTGACAGAACTGCGATACGACCCGGACGGGTACCTCTGGGCCGGCGAGGTGCAGCGTGCCGGCATCACGGCGCGCCGCTATGCCGTGTTCGATACCGCGGGCGTGCTGCTGGGGCGGGTCGCGATGCCCGACAAGTTCCAGCCGTTCTGGTTCGGCCGCGACGCCGTCGCCGGCGTCTGGAAGAACGAAGACGACGTGGAGATCGTGCGGGTCTATCCGCTGAGGCGGGAGAGGGCGGGATAAAGAGGGATAGAGCGGGATATTGCGGGAGGGGGGCGTCCTTCGCGGCCGTCAGGCTGAGCATAGCGAAGCGCCGAAGCCAGGATGGGCCCCCTGGCGTCGCTCAGGGAGACGGCTTGGCCACGCTCCCGCCCCTTCCCGCTCTCTCCCGTTCTCTCCCGTTCTTTCCCGTTCTCCCGTCCCTTACCGCCTGAGGTACTTCTTCTTCACTTTCGCCACCACGGTGTAGGCCGGATCCACGATGTTGGCGACGGTGTTCTCGCCCACCTGGCCGAGCAGGGTGTAGGCGTCGAGCCGGTCGAACCCGTACTCCTCGGTCAACCACTCGATCAGCTCCACGTGGGCCAGGCGGAAGGCGTCGATCAGGGGCCGGCCGCTCCCGGCCACCATGATGTGCTCGGCGTCCTCGAAGCGGGGCCAGTCGATCGTCTTTCCCTTGACGACGTCGATCTTCAGCACCACGTCCATGCTGGTTTCCAGGCCCGTCCCGGCCACCTCGCCCTCGCCCTGGCGGGCGTGGCCATCGCCGAAGTAGAAGTAGGCGCCGTCGTGGAAGATCGGCAGGTAGACCGTGGTGCCCTCCCGGAGTTCCGGGGCGTCCATGTTGCCGCCGAAGTCCCCGGGCCAAAGCCCCGAGAAGGCCTCGGCGCCGCGAGGCGCCACCGCCAGGCGGCCGAGCATCGGCTGCAGGTCAATCTCCATGTTGCGGCCGCTGGCCGGCATCGGTGTCCGTCCGGTCATCCGGACCGTGTCGAGTTCCCAGAGATACCTCCGGGCGGGAATCGGGTCGTTGAGCAGCCGGACCCGGCTGTCCGTGGCGAGGCCGCCGAAGCCGGGACTGACCCGCGAGGCGGCGTGCCGGTAATTGGGGCGGATCCGCACGATTTCCACCTTGAGCACGTCGCCGGTGGTGGCGCCCTCGATGAAGAAGGGGCCGACCTCGCCCGGGAAGGCGCCGCCCTCCTCGGTGTAATACGCGCCGAAGTTGGTGCGGCTGATCAGGACGGTGCCGGGGGCCAGCCGGGCCACCGGCTCGCGGACCGCGAAGGTGGGCTGGGCGACCGTGGGGGTGAAACGGATCGTGTCCGGAGGGGCGAGCAGGAAGAGCGTGAGCAGGAGCATGGGGGCGGTCGGATGGCTGGAAGGTCGGAAGGGATGGCCGCGGGGATAATGCCCCCCTGCCCGGGAATCGGAAAGGAGCCGGGGCCCTGGTTCGGGCCTGGCGACCTTCCGACTTCCCGACCCGGAGAGTAGCTTCGCAGGTGTGACCACACCGGTGTCGACCCCAGCCGTCGCCACGCCCAAGCCACGCGACGAGGACCTCGATTTCTTCGGGATCACCCATCAGGGGCTGGTCCGGAAGGAGAACCAGGACCACTTCCTCTTCTCGACCCTGCACAAGACCATGCGGGTCGGGGGCACCAGCCTGCCGAACCCCGAGCTGCTCGAGCTGCCGAGCCAGCGGCTGGCCTCGTTCGGGCTGGTGGCCGATGGGGTCGGGGGGCGGGCCGGCGGGGAGGCGGCGAGCCGGGTGGCCACCGAGGCGCTGGCCCTCTACGTCACCCAGGCGATGGAGAGCTTCTACACCCAGGACGCCGACGACGAGGCCAACTTCCTCCGGTCGCTGACCCAGGCCGCCGGGCGGGCCCACGAGGCGGTGCTCCAGAAGGCGCGCGCGGAGGGCCAGGACAGGCCGCCGGCGACGACCATGACGGCGATCATCGCGATCTGGCCGCGGGTCTACATCCTCCACGTGGGGGACAGCCGGTTCTACCGCTACCGCAACGGCCGGGTCGAGCAGCTCACCCGTGACCAGACGATGGCCCAGGACCTGGTGGACGCGGGGGCGCTGCCGGCCGAGCGGGCGCCGGCGAGCCCGTTCTCGCGGATTCTCTCCAGCTCGCTGGGCGGGGAGACGACCCGCCCGGTCGTTTCGACCGCCGACCTCCGGCCGGGCGACGTCCTGCTGCTCTGCACCGACGGACTGACCAAGCACGTGACCGACGCCCGGATCGCCGAGCGGCTGCAGCAGCTCACCTCGTCGGAACAGGCGGCGCGGGGGCTGCTGGACGACGCGCTCGCTGGCGGCGGCAGCGACAACGTCACGGTGGTGGTGATGCGGGCGATCGTGCGGTAGCAGGGACGGCGGGAAGAACGACGGCGGGAGGAACGACAGCGGGAAGCAAT
>DASWBQ010000454.1:0-9100 GCA_036390535.1 Gemmatimonadales bacterium
TCGTTCTTCCCGCCTACTGCCCCGTCTCGTAGTAGCGGATCAGCCGCCCCGCCAGCGCATCCAGCGCCCGCGACGTCACCCCGCCGTCCAGGTCCGCGGCGTTGGTCACCGCCAGCACCGCGAAGCCCCGCGACAGCGACAGCCAGGCCACCGAGTGGTTGACGGTGTTGGAGCCGCTGTGGGTGACCACTCGCGCGCCGCCCCACGGCCGCCCGCCGGATACGATGACCCAGCCCTGCCCGTAGCTGTCGCCGCCGGGAATCCCGACGTGGTCGCTGGTCAGCTTTCGCCCGCTGGCCGCCCCGATCAGCGTCGAAGTGCCGGCGTCGGCGCGCAGCAGCTCGGCGATGACGGCGGCCCAGTCGCCAAGCGGCATGTGGGCCCGGCCCGCGGCAGAGAGCCCGGGCGGGTTGTCGCATCCCTCGCAGGGCACCCAGCCGCCCCCGCTCCGCCGGTGCGCCACCGGCTGGTCGGTGGCGCCGGATGCCGCCTGGGGGCCCCACCCCGGCGCCGCGGCGCCGGCCGGCACCCAGAGCCGGTCGCGCATCAGCTCCTCATAGGTGCCGTTGAGGGCGCGCTCCACCATGGCCCCGGCGATCACGAAGCCGACGTTGCTGTAGTGATACGTGCCGCGCGGCACGGCCGGAGCGTTGGAGGTACCCCACGCCACCGCCGACTCGCGTTGCGCCCGCGCCGTGGCCCCGCTCCAGGCGCTCGCGGGCGGGTCGTTCCGGATGCCGCCGCGGTTGGCGAGGAGGTCCTCCAGGGTGACGCCCCGGATGTCGGCCCGGATGCTCCCGGCCAGCTCCGGGAACGACTCCCCGATGGTCCTGGTCCAGCCGATCCGGCCCGCGTCCACCGCGATGGCGGCGAGCGCCGCCGTCTGCGCCTTGAGGTTGGAGCCGAGGTGCCACTTGTCGGCGAGCGTCACCGGGACGGACCCGCCCCATCGCCGGTAGCCGGCGACGCCGATCGCCTGCAGGCCGGCGGTGGTGACGATCGCGCCCCCCATCGCCGGGACCCCGTACGCCAGGCGCACCGAGTCGACGATGGTGCCGAGCGCGCCGCTCGCCGTGTTCGGCGGCGGGGTGAGGGGCGGGGCGGTGGACTCGCTCCCGCCGCAGGCCAGGAGCGCCAGCAGGCCTGCGGCCGCAAGCAGTCTTCCGCCCCCTCCCGCCCTTTCCCGCCCCCTCCCGTCCATTAGGGCAGCACCTCCCGCCACGAGCGCACCCCGACGCTGGCATGGACCGCGGCCGGGTCGAAGAGGACGCCGTCCTTCATGACCACCGCGACTCGCCGGATGGCCCGGATGTCCGCGACCGGGTTCCCCTCGACCAGGATCAGGTCGGCAAGCATCCCTGGCGCGATCCTGCCCAGCCGGTCCGCCTGCCCGGCGACGGTCGCCGCGCCGAGGGTGGCGATCCGCAGGACCTCGGCGTTGGGAATGCCGGCCTCGCTGTAAAGCTCCAGTTCGCGATGCAGGCAGAAACCGGCGGTGCAGTCGGTGCCCGCGAGGAGGGGCACGCCGGCGTCGTGGAGCGCCTTCACCAGGCGAAGCATGGTGGCGTAGGCCGCCCGGTGCTTCTGGTCGAGATCGCCCGGGGCCGGCAGGCCCCCGGCGAGGAGGCCGCGTCGCGCCTGGGCCGGCAGCCGGGGCGCCATGATCGCGTCACCCGGGGCCATCGCCCGCGGGCGGCCGAGGAACATGTCCTCGAAGGTGGCCAGGGTGGGGTCGACCTCGATGCCCCGCGCGGCCAGCATCGCGATGAACGCCTTCACGCTGTCGGCGCCGATGTCGACCTCGGCGCCGTGGCGGCCGACCGCCCGGAACCGCTCCGGCGTCCGAGTGTCCACCGAGTCGCCGGCGATGAAGTTGAGCAGCAGCATGTTGGCGTGCTGGATCTCGTCGAAGCCCGCCGCCACTGCCTGCGCCGCGCTCATCCCGTTGGGGATGTGCCCGCTGACCCGGAGCCCGCGGGCGTGGGCCCGCTCGACGATCGCCTTGACGAGGGCGGTGTCGAGCGAACTGTAGACCTTGATCTGGACGGCGCCGAGGGCGGCGTAGCGATCCACCCACTCGCGCGCCTGCTCCGGGGTGCTCACCAGCGCCTTGGTGGGGCCGGCGAAGGGGCCGGGACCGTCGATGAATCCGCCGCGCACCACCCGGGGGCCGATCGCCTCCCCTCGATCCCAGCGCGCGGTCAGCGCGGTGAGCTCGTCGACGTCATTGGCCAGATCGCGGATGCTGGTGACACCGGCCGCGATGTTGAGCGGCCCGTCGACCGCACCAGCGTGAGCGTGCATGTCCCAGAGGCCGGGGAGGAGGGTCCGTCCCCGGGCGTCGATCTCCCGCGCCCCGGCGGGAATGGTCACCTCGCCCTCGTTGCCGACGGCGGTGATCCGGTTGCCCTCGACCACGACGGCCATGGCGGGAACCACCCGCTTCTCGACCGGGTCGAAGAGCGCCGCGCGCCGGATCACGACCGGGCCGGTGGGACGGTCGGCGATCCGCGCGGCGGCCGTGGCCTCGCGAGTGGCACCAGCCGAGTCCTGGGCCGCGGCAAGCGCATCGCCCACGGACTCCCAGCCTGACCGGATGATCCTGGTCCAGCCGTCCATGATCGCGAAGGTGTCGCCGGCTGGGTCGAGCCAGACGTAGGACGGCGTGAAGCCGAGCCCGGACACGGTGTAGAGGGTCACGGTGGCGGACCGGTCCTCCTGCAGGACCGTTCGGGTGCCGGCCGAGTCGAGCCGGGCTTCGCCGGCGGGGTAGAGGGTGAGGCGGCCGCCGGCGCGCCGGAGGGCCCGGACCAGAATGCCGTCGAACTCGGGGGCGGCGTTGAACGGGAGATAGAAGCCCCCCACGGCCTCGCGGCCCTCCTCGGCATCGTTGCGCCAGGACACCGAAGGCCCGGACGTCTGAAACTCCTCGCGGACCGGGCTCTTGAGATAGTTGTTGCCGGTGATGGCCACCGACACCGGCAGGCCGCTGGCATCGAGGTTGATGCGGGAGAGCTGGTCGGGACCGCGACCCCGGTCGTTGAAGCGGAACCGGATGGTGAGCGACCCGGTCGGCTCGGTGACGAGCAG
Source organism: Gemmatimonadales bacterium (assembly GCA_036390535.1). Classification (GTDB taxonomy): domain Bacteria; phylum Gemmatimonadota; class Gemmatimonadetes; order Gemmatimonadales; family GWC2-71-9; genus SZUA-320. The sequence goes on from DASWBQ010000454.1 coordinate 3,091, forward strand.
CTGCTCACCGGCGGTATTCCCGGCGATCTGGACGGTGTAGCGGGCGGTGTCCGCGAGGGCCAGGCTGGCCAGCAGGGCGAGGAGCATGAAGAAATGTAGGCCGCTCCCTAGATTACGACATGTTCCCCGTCCACGACGACAACCCCACCATCGGCACCCCGCTGGCGACCGTGGCCCTGATCGGGCTCAACCTCGCGGCGTGGATCCTGATCCAGGGGATGGGGGCGGCCGAGCCGCTGACCCGCACCATCTGCAGCCTCGGCCTGATTCCGGGGGAGCTGCTGCACCGGGCGGCGGAGGGCACCCAGGTGCCGATGGGAGACGGCGCGGTCTGCGTCCTCACCGAGCGGGCCGGGTGGCACACCGTGATCACCTCGATGTTCCTGCACGGCGGCTGGCTCCACCTCCTCGGCAACCTCTGGTTCCTCTGGGTCTTCGGCAACAACGTCGAGGACTCGATGGGCCACGCCCGGTTCGTGGCGTTCTACCTCCTCTGCGGGGTGGCGGCCGCGGCCGCGCAGGTGGCGGTCAACCCGGGGAGCGTGGTGCCGATGGTCGGGGCCTCGGGGGCGATCAGCGGGGTGATGGGGGCGTACATCGTCCTCTACCCCCGGGTCAGGGTCCACATGTTCACCTGGATCATCATTCCCTTCCGGTTCGTGATGCCGGCCTGGCTGATGCTGGGCTACTGGTTCCTGCTGCAGGTCATCGGAGGGCTGCCGACGCTGCGGGCCGAGTCGGGCGGCGTGGCCTTCTGGGCCCACGCAGGCGGCTTCGTCGCGGGGATGCTGCTGATCTGGCTGTTCCGGGACGTGGCGCTGGTGAACCGGCGGACCCGGCGGGTGGGGCCGTACGGGTGGGTGACGTGATCGGGGGGAGTCGGGAGTTGAGAGTCGAGAGTCGAGAGTAGAACGGGGAGGGCAGGAGGCCCTCGCGGCCGTCGGGATTATTGTATACAATACCGCGTCTCGACTCTCGGCTCTCGACTCTCGGCTCTCGACTCCCGACTCCCTCCAGTGCTCCCACTCCGCGCCCTGTCGGCCCTGGCCGCGCTCCTGCTGCCTGCCAGCCTTCTCGCCCAAGACCCGGTCGTCGAGATCGTCCGGACCGACCAGGCGCCGCGCGCCGCCGTCGCCAAGGTGACGGCCGCGCCCCCGGTCATCGATGGCCGGCTCGACGACGCCGTCTGGGCCGAGGCGTCCGGGCTGATGGAATTCATCCAGCGGGAGCCGGATCAGGGCGCCCACGCCACCGAGCGGACCGAGGTCCGGTTCCTGGTGGACCGCGAGGCGATCTACATCGGCGCCTGGCTCTTCGATCGTGATCCCGCCGGGATCATCCCCGGCGAGCGGATCCGCGACGGCGTGCTGACCAACAGCGACTACATCAGCATCATCTTCGACACCTATCACGACCGGCAGAACGGCTTCCTCTTCGCCACCACCCCGGCCGGGATCGAGTACGACGCGCAGGTGGTGAAGGAGGGCGAGGGCGGAGGGGTGATGCAGTCGGGACAGGGCCGGATGCAGTCCGGCTCGATGGGGGGACTCAACCTCAACTGGGACGCCAGCTGGACCGTGCGGACCAGCCGCGACAGCCTTGGCTGGTACGCCGAGTTCCGGATTCCCTTCTCGACCCTCCGGTACGGGGGCGGCAACCTCCAGACCTGGGGCCTCAACGTGGCCCGAAGCATCCGCCGGCGGAACGAGGATTCGTACTGGTCGCCGATCCCGCGCCAGTTCGGCATCACGCGGCTCTCGCTGGCCGGGGAGCTGCAGGACCTCCCGGTGCCGGCGCGCCGCACCGCCACCCTCACCCCCTACGTGCTCGCCGCCACCTCGCGCGACTTCTCGACCCAGTCCGAATACGACCAGCGGGCCGATTTCGGGGCCGACGCCAAGCTGGGGCTGACACCGAGCCTGACGCTCGACCTCACCTACAACACCGACTTCGCCCAGGTCGAGGTCGACGAACAGCGGGTCAACCTGACCCGGTTCCCGCTGTTCTTTCCCGAGAAGCGCCCCTTCTTCCTCGAGAACGCGGGGGTCTTCTCCGCCGGGACCCCCCAGGCGGTGGAGCTGTTCTTCAGCCGGCGCATCGGCATCGACGCCAACGGCCAGCCGGTGCCGATCCTCGGTGGCGGCCGGGTCTCGGGCAACGTCGGCGGGGTGACCGTCGGCGCGCTCCAGATCTTCACCGACGACGTGGACAGCGTGCAGTCGGGCAATTCCTACACCGTGGGCCGGGTTGCCAAGGAGTTCGGCCGCCGCTCGCGGATCGGGGCGATCGGCGTCGGCCGGATATCCACCGGCGACGGCGGCGACCACAACTGGACCGCCGGGGTGGACGGGCGGCTTGGCTTCGGGGACGCGGTGACCGTGGACTGGTGGCTCGCGGCGACGGAGACCCCGGAACTCGCCGGCGGCAGCAACCTCGGCTACAGCGCGCGGCTGGGTCACCAGACCCACGACTGGAACAACAGCGTGCGGTACCTGCAGGTGGGGGAGGACTTCAATCCCGAGGTCGGCTTCCTCAGCCGTGAGGACTACCGCTACGTCGAGGCCACGGTCATGCGGTTCGTCCCGATCCCGGCGTGGAAGTGGCTCCGCTACGCCCTGCCGCACGTCAGCTACCGCGGCTCGTTCGGTCTCGACGGGGTCTACGAGTCGGGCTACGTCCACATCGATCCGGAGCTGGAGTTCGCCAACGGCGGCCGGGTCGGCCCCGAACTCAACATCCAGCATGAGACCCTCCGCGAGCCGTTCGCCATCTCGCCGAGGGACAGCGTGACCCTGCCGGCGGGGGACTACGACTGGCCCTTCCTCGGGGTGGACCTCGCGACCGATCCCAGCGCCAAGGTGTCCCTGAGCACCCGGCTCGAACTGGGCGGGTTCTACAACGGGAGCAAGTACGGCGGCAACGCCACCCTGACGCTGCGGCCGAGCGCCGCCTTCGCCGGGTCACTGCTGGTGGACTACAACGACGTGAGCCTGGAGCAGGGGGACTTCGTCCGGTCGCTGGTGGGTGTCCGGGTGGGTTATTTCTTCACCCCCCGGATTTCGCTGCAGTCCCTGATCCAATACAGCAACCAGGCCCAGCTCTGGAGCGCCAACGTGCGCTTCGCCTGGCTCAACACCGCCGGCACCGGGCTGTTCGTCGTCTTCAACGACTCCGAGGAGGCGACCGGGTTTGCCCGCTGGACCCAGCCCCGGGCCCGGGCATTGACGGTGAAGTACACGTATCAGTTTGGACGGTAGCCGGGACGGAATCCGGCGGGACGAGAAGCGGCGGGAGTGAGACAGCGGGACGAATGCCGGGGGATGCTTCTTCCCGCTGGCCTTGCTCCCGCGGTGTTCCTTCCCGCCGTAGCTCATCCCGCCGTTCCGCTCCCGCCCTCTCCCGCCCTCTCCCGCCCCACACTAGCTTCTCCCCCCATGGAGAGCCCCGTCCGCTCCCGCTACGGCCGCCCCGCCCGGGCGCCGTCACCTCCCGCGACTTCCCCCGCGTCGCTGGAGCGGAACCCGGGGATGCCGCTCGACCTGGGCTGGGTCCGGGAGATCCGGATCAACCGCAGCGCGGTGGAGCGTCGCGCCGCGACGCTGGGGACCCGCCGGACCGTCAAGCAGGACTGGCAGGTGGCCTGGCTCCTCCGGGCCATCACCCTCATGGACCTCACCACCCTGTCGGGGGACGACACGGCGGGGCGGGTGCGCCGACTCTGCGCCAAGGCGCGTCATCCGGTCCGGGACGACGTCCTGGCCGCGCTCGGGGCGGAGCGGCTGCCCATCCGGGTCGGCGCCGTCTGCGTCTATCACCACTTCGTGCCCACCGCGGTCGAGGCGTTGGCCGGAAGCGGGATTCCGGTGGCCGCGGTGAGCACCGGCTTCCCGGCCGGCCTGACCCCGATGGAAACCAAGCTCCGCGAGATCGAGCTCAGCGTCGCCGCCGGCGCCGAAGAGATCGACATCGTGATCACCCGGGCCCACGTCCTCACCGGCAACTGGGCGGCGCTGTACGACGAGGTGAAGGCCTACCGGGCCGCCTGCGGCCACGCCCACCTGAAGACGATTCTCGGCACCGGGGAGCTAGGGACGCTCCGCGACGTGGCGCGGGCCAGCGCCGTCTGCATGATGGCGGGGGCCGACTTCATCAAGACCTCCACCGGCAAGGAGCCGGTGAACGCGACCCTGCCGGTGGGGCTGGTGATGGCGCGCCAGATCCGGACGTTCCGCGAGCGCGCGGGCCACCTGGTCGGCCTCAAGCCCGCGGGCGGCATCCGCACCGCCAAGCAGTCGCTCGACTGGTTGGGGATGGTGAAGGAGGAGCTCGGGGACCGTTGGCTGCGCCCGGATCTGTTCCGGTTCGGCGCCAGTGCGCTCCTCGCGGACATCGAGCGGCAGCTCGAGTTCGCGGCCACCGGCCGATACTCGGCGTACCATCGGCATCCGCTGGCATGAAACCGTCCTCCGCCCCTTCACCCCTCCGCCTCTCCGCCTAGGCCATGCCGACGATTCCCGAGCTGTTCGAATCCATGCCGTGGGGGCCGGCGCCAGAAGCGCCCGGCAAGGCGCACGCCTGGCTCGAGTCCCACGGCCGCCGCTTCGGGCACGTCATCGATGGAGCGTTCACCGCGCCGGGCGAGACCTTCGAGACGGTCAACCCGGCGACCAGGCAGCCGCTGGCGCAGGTGACCCAGGGGACGGCGGCCGAAGTCGACGCTGCCGTCGCGGCGGCGCGGGCGGCCCAGGCCGGCTGGTGGGCGCTGGGCGGCCACGGCCGCGCCCGGCACCTCTACGCCCTGGCGCGCCACGTCCAGAAGCACAGCCGGCTGTTCGCGGTGATCGAGTCGCTCGACAACGGCAAGCCGATCCGCGAATCGCGGGACATCGACATTCCGCTGGTGGCCCGCCACTTCTATCACCACGCCGGCTGGGCCCAGCTGATGGCGACCGAACTCCCGGGCTATGCCCCCGTGGGCGTGGTGGGCCAGATCATCCCCTGGAATTTTCCGCTGCTGATGCTGTCCTGGAAGATCGCGCCCGCGCTGGCGATGGGGAACACGGTGGTCCTCAAGCCGGCCGAGTTCACGCCGCTCACCGCCCTCCTCTTCGGGGAGATCTGCGCCGAGGCGGGGCTGCCGCCCGGGGTGGTCAACATCGTAACCGGCGACGGCCGCACCGGGGCGGCGCTGGTAGACCACCCCGGGGTGGACAAGATCGCCTTCACCGGCTCGACCGAGGTGGGGCGGATCCTAAGGACCAGGACGGCCGGCAGCGGCAAGAAACTGTCGCTGGAGCTGGGGGGGAAATCGCCCTTCATCGTGTTCGAGGACGCCGACCTCGACAGCGTGGTCGAAGGGGTGGTGGACGCGATCTGGTTCAACCAGGGCCAGGTCTGCTGCGCGGGGTCGCGGATCCTGGCGCAGGAGGGCGTGGCCGCCCAGCTGATCGAGAAGCTCAAGGCCCGGATGGAGACGCTTCGCGTGGGCGACTCCCTCGACAAGGCGGTCGACATCGGCGCGATCGTGGCGCCGGTCCAGCTCGAGAAGATCCGGGAGCTGGTCGACCAGGGGGTGAAGGAGGGCGCCGCCTGCTGGCAGCCGTCGTGGAGCTGCCCGGAGGAGGGGCTCTTCTACCCGCCGACGCTGTTCACCGACGTGGCGCCCTCGGCGACGGTCGCCCAGGTGGAGATCTTCGGCCCGGTGGTCGTGCTGATGACCTTCCGGACCCCGGCCGAGGCGATCGAGCTCGCCAACAACACCCGCTACGGCCTCGCCGCGAGCATCTGGACCGAGAACCTCAACACCGCTCTCGACGTCGCTCCCGCGGTCAAGGCGGGCACGGTGTGGATCAACTGCACCAACGTCTTCGACGCCGCCAGCGGGTTCGGCGGCTATCGCGAGAGCGGCTTCGGGCGGGAGGGGGGGCGCGAGGGGCTGTACGAGTACGTGAAGGCGGAGGGGCGGAGAGGCGGAGGGGCGGAAGAACTCACGGCACCCTCCGCCCCTCCG
>DASWBQ010000455.1:0-1711 GCA_036390535.1 Gemmatimonadales bacterium
AGATGGACGATCGCAGAATCGGCCTCGCCGAGCTGGTAGTCCTCCAGCCCGCGGGCGAACGCCACGTAGCGCTCTCCCAGCGAATCGGTTGTCTCAAGGGCCTGCTGGACCAGGGTGAGGGCACGGCCGTGCTCAGTGACCCAGCTGGCCGCCTGGGCCCCGCGCAACGCAGCCCAGGTGAAGGCCGGGTCGAGCCGTGCCGCTTCGCTGAACAGGGTGTCTGCCCTGTGGAAGCTGCCCGCCCGGTAGGCGCGCTCGCCCTGCAGGAAGGCAGCCAGCGCCTCGACGCTGCTCCCGCCGAAGACCGACTGGTCGATCTGACCACCGGTCGGCAACAGCCTCGGCAGGAACGTCGTCGCGATCTCAGTGGCCCTGGCGAACACCCCGCTCTCGTCCGGACCCCGGAACGCTTCCTCGACCTGGAGGTTGTTCTCGTGGTCCCAGAGGGTCACGAGCAGGCTGCCCCCCGCCTCGACCCGGGGCCGGATGGAGAACCGGGCACGTTGCCGCTCCGCGACCCGGGCCGCCGCGCTGTCGAGGGCCCCTGAGGTTGCCCGAACGGTGGAATCGCCGGGCGAGCTCCTGGCGACCAGGGAGCGGGTGCTGTTGAGCTGTGCCTCGAGGGCCACGGCCAGGTCCTGACCCCAGCCGGGGGACGTGCCGCCGGGGCCCTGGACCGGAAGGATCACCACCCGGTTATCGTCGTACTCGGGCGGTCGAATGGACCAGTAGTAGGCGACGGAAGCGACCGCGAAGACCGTGAACGTCACCAGCCCGCCCCGGAGCCACCCGCTCCGCGCGGCCTTCTCGACCTTCGGATCGGACACCGCCTGCGCCACGGCCTGGGCGAATTCGCCGGCGGTGGCCTGCCGCCCAGAGGGTACCGGGGCCAGCGCCGTTCGGACCGCGGCCTCCATCAGGGGTGGGACGTCGGGTCGCGCTCGGATCAGCCGGCCCGGCCTCCGTCGCCGCCCGAACAGGTCCTTCCGCCGCTCGAAGTCGGGGAACGGACGCCGCCCCGTCAGGCACTCGTATACGACCGCCCCCAGCGAGAAGACGTCAGCCCGCCGGTCCACCGGCTCCCCCGCCATCTGCTCCGGGCTCATGTACCCCGGGGTGCCCGCCTCGAAGGCGCCCGATGCCTCGGCACTCTGCTTGAGCGCCTTGGCGATGCCGAAGTCCGCCACCCACACGTGCCCATGCGCCAGCAGCAGGTTCTCGGGCTTGATGTCGCGGTGGAGAATCCCCAGCCCGTGGGCGTAGTCCATCGCCGAGGCCACCTGCTGGGCCAGATCCGCCACGTCGGGGAGCGGCAACCTTCCCTCGCGCTGCAGCCGCTCCCGCAGCGTCTCCCCCTCGACGTACGGCATCGCGTACCAGAGCAACCCGTCGTCCTCGCCGGAGTCGATCAAGGGAAGGATGTGGGGATGGTTGAGGTGGGCTGCGAAGTCGATCTCGCTGCGGAACTTCTCGGGTCCGATCGCCGCCGCCAGGTCGGGATGGAGGATCTTGACCGCGAGGAGGCGGCTGTGCTTCAGGTCCTCCGCCAGGAAGACCGTGGCCATGCCGCCCCGGCCCAGCTCCCGCTCGACCCGGAACCGGGATGCCAGCGCCGCCTGCGCCCGCGCCAGGAGGTCGGCCATGGGGAGAAACTAGCCCGGAAATGGGAACCGCGCAGGGGGAGCCAGGGAACAGGGAACAGGGAACAGGG
>DASWBQ010000456.1:0-2933 GCA_036390535.1 Gemmatimonadales bacterium
CGATTTCCCGGCATCCTCTTCGAGGTGCAGTCGGGTGATGCCGACTTCGAGCCTGCCACGCTCCGGCGACTCGATCACCAGGCGACCGCCGGTCGCGAGGGGCCGGTCGAACTGGGAGATCTGGTACCCCTTCGGCAGGTCAGGATAGAAGTAGTTCTTCCGCGCGAAGACGCTGACCGGATGCACGGTGCAGTTGAGCGCGAGCGCCGCCCGCGTCCCCAGCGTGATCGCCTCCGCGTTGGGTACCGGAAGGGCCCCCGGAAGCCCGAGGCAGACCGGGCAGACGTTGGTGTTCGGATCCTCGCCATAGAGCGCGGCGCATCCGCAGAACATCTTGGTCCGGGTGCCCAGCTGGACGTGGACCTCGAGCCCGATGACGGTTTCCCAGGTCATCGGACTTCCTCCGTCCCATCGAGGACGCGCTCCAGGGCGGCGGCCGCAGCCAGCATCGGCCCGTCCGCCCCGTAGGGGGCAATCAGCTGTCCGCCGATCGGCAGGCCGCCGCTCCTGCCGATCGGCAGGCTCATCCCGGGGAGGCCCGCCAGGCTGACGGCGCACACGAAGATGTCCGCCAGGTACATCTGCACCGGGTCTTCGGTCTTCTCCCCCGCCCGGAACGCCGGCGTCGGCGTGGTCGGCGTAAAGAGCAGATCGACCCCGCGCGCGAACACCTGGCTGAAGTCATCGGCGATCCGGGCCCGCATCCGCTGTGCCTTCCCGTAGTACGCCTCGTAGTACCCCGCGCTGAGGACATACGTCCCGATCAGAATGCGCCGGCGGACCTCGGGGCCGAATCCGTTGCCCCGGGTGGCCTGGTAGAGCGCGCGGACATCCGGGAGCCCCCCCGGACGTGGCGGTCCATAGCGGACGCCGTCATAGCGCGCCAGGTTCGCCGAAGCCTCCGCCGGGGCGAGGATGTAGTAGGTGGGCACCGCATAGGGTGAGTGCGGCAGCGACACCTCGACGGTGCGGGCGCCGAGGTCCCGGATCCGGGCGATCGCCCGATCCATCCCGGCCCGGACGCCGGGGTCCAGGTCCTGCGGGAAATACTCCTTCGGCAGCCCGATGGTCAGCCCCTTCAGGTCGGCGCGCGGCTCCGGCACCGGCATCGGGGGCTCGGCCAGCGTCGTCGCATCGCGGGCGTCCTCGCCGGAGATCGCCGAGAGAACGCGGGCCGCATCCGAGACAGTCCGCCCGAACACGGAAATGCAGTCAAGCGACGAGCCGAACGCCACCAGGCCGAAGCGGCTCACCCGTCCGTAGGACGGCTTCACCCCGACCACGCCGCAGAAGGCCGCCGGCTGCCTGACCGAACCACCGGTCTCGGAACCGAGCGCCGCGGGGACGACGCCGGCGGCCACCAGCGCGCCCGAACCGCCGGAGGACCCTCCCGGCACAAGGGCAGGGTCGAGGGGATGATGGACCCTTCCGAACGCCGAGTGCTCCGTGGAGGAGCCCATCGCGAACTCATCCAGATTGGTCTTGGCGGCGACCATGCCCCCGGCCGCCCGCAGCCGCCGGATGGCCGTCGCTTCGTAGGGAGAGACGTAGCCCTCCAGAATCCGGGAGGCGCAGGTGGTGGGGAGGTCGAGCGTGACGATGTTGTCCTTGACGGCCACCGGCATGCCTGCGAGCGGACCGAGCGGGCCCCCCTCGAGCCGCGCAACCTCGTGTTCGAGATGGGCCTCGGACCAGTGCAGGACGGCGTTCAGCGACTCCGCGGCCCGGAGCCGGGCGGCGGTTTCCGCCCCCAGTGCGCGGAGACTCATTCCGGCTCCATCGAGGCCAGGCGGGGCACGACGAAGAAGCCGTCGCGGAAGGCCGGAGCGAGCGCCGCGGGCGGGAGGACCAGCGGCTCCGGTCCGATGACGTCCGGCCGCCACCGGACCGCCGCGGGTCCGGAACCGAAGGGAGTGATTTCCCCTTCGGGTGGCAGGGCGTCGAGCTGGGCCACGTACCCCACGATGTCATTGAACTGACGCACCAGCGTAGGCAAGTCGGCCTCGGCCACCGCCAGCTCGGCGAGGCGGGCGACCTTGAGCACTTCGTCCGGTGAAATCCTCATCCTTCCTCCCAGGCCCGTTCGAGACCGGCATAGGCCACCAACAGCTGCTTGACGCCGTGTTCGGCATCGTCGAAGCGCACCGCCACCTTGAGGTCCTTCCCGGCCCCGCTCAGTCCCTCGATCGTTCCGGTCCCGAACCGGCGGTGGCGAACCCGTTCCCCTTTCACGTAGCGCGGGGCGTCCTGCGACACTTCCTCGGTCGCGGGGACGGGCGGACGGCTGGCGGGCTGCGGTTCCCACCGTCTTCCGGCCGAAGGCCGGGGCGCGTACCCGCCGAAGCCCCCGGGGCTCCCCCAGATCGACGACGTGCGCTTCTCCTCCACAATACCCGGCGGCACCGCCCGCAGGAACCGCGACGGAATTCCCGGCCGGATCTCCCCGCCTCGTCGCCGGGAGCGCGCCCAGCTGAGATACAGCTTGTCGCGCGCCCGCGTGAGGGCGACATAGAACAGGCGGCGCTCCTCCTCGAGGGCCTCGAGGCTCTCCAGGGATCGCGCCAGCGGGAACAGCCCGTCCTCCAGTCCAGCCACAGCGACCACCGGCCACTCGAGCCCCTTGGCGGTGTGCATCGTCATCAGCGTAGCGCCCTGCTCGGCGCCCTCCTGCTTGTCCTGCCCCGTCAACAGGGCCGCCTCGGCGAGGAACCGGCCCAGCGGCGGGTCGGCGTCGGCATCCTCGACGACCTCGGAGTAGTTCGCGGCGGCGGCGATCAGCTCCCGGACGTTGTCCCAGCGCTCGGCGCCCTCGAGTCCTTCGGCCATCAGGAGGCGCTCATAGTCGATTCGGCGGACCAGCTCTTCGAGGATCAGCCCGGGAGAGAGATCGGCCGAGCGGCCGCGGAGTTCCTCGATCAGCCGGCCGAAGCCGG
>DASWBQ010000457.1:0-1696 GCA_036390535.1 Gemmatimonadales bacterium
AGGCCCAGGTCGAAACGTCGTCCCCGTCCATGTTGCCGGACGAGGCCTATCACTTCGCCAAGGACCGGGTCATCGCCCACTTCGAGAAGGAGTACCTCACCAGGCTGATCGGGCGGGCCGGCGGCAACATGTCCAAGGCCGCGCGCCTCGCGAAGGTGGACCGCACCACCCTGTATCGCCTGATGGAGAAGCACAGCATCCTCCGGGAGGAAGAGGCCGAGGCGGTCGAATGACCCTCCCCGACGCGCTGGCCGAGGCGGCTCGGCGCGTTGTCGCCGAGGCCGACCGGGTACGGGAAGACGCGGCCTCCGCCGACGAGGTTGCTGGGGTCGCCTCGGTGCTGCACGAGGCGGTGCTGGCGGAGTGGCAAGGCGAAGAGGGCAGGGAACTGCCCCGGACCGCACTGAGCCGTCGCCTGCTGGGCTACCTCCGCGGCCGCTTCCTGGAGATCCTGAGCGCCTCTGACGCGACCCCGGGCGAAGGGAGGACGGCGGAGGCGGACCTGCTGGGCGCCCTGCTCGCCTTCCAGCGGGTCGAAGCCCGCCTGGAACCCACCTGGGACACTCGCTTCACCGACCGGATGTCGGGGCCGGACGGCCTCGAACTGGTGGTCGAGGTGGCCCACGACCTCCGGTCCCCCCTGACTTCCATCCTGTTCCTGGCGGAGACGCTCCTCAGGGGACGGTCCGGGCCGGTGACACCGTTGCAGGAGCGCCAGCTTGGACTGGTGTACAGCGCCGCGTTCGGCCTGAGCTCCGTGGCCAGCGACGTCGTCGAACTGGTGCGGGGGCGGGACCGGGTCGCCGATCTGGAGCCGATGCCGTTCTCCATCGCCGACATCATGGAGTCGGTTCGGGACATCGTGAAGCCGATCGCCGAGGAAAAAGGCCTCGAGGTGAAACTGGTGCCGCCGGCGAACCCGTTCCGGGTCGGGCATCCGGTGGCGCTCAACCGGGTGCTCCTCAACCTGACCACCAATGCCCTGAAGTTCACTGACCAGGGGCATGTGGAGTTGTCGGTCATCGAGCGGCAGGATGGGGCAGTGGAGTTCTCGGTGCGTGACACCGGTCGCGGGATCCCTCCCCAGGCGATGGAACTGCTCTTCGAGCCGTTCCGCCGCCGCCAGCGGGACCGGGAGTACGCCTTCTCCGGGTCGGGGCTGGGCCTGTCCATCTGCCGGAAGCTGGTTGAGGCCATGGGGGGCGAACTGCTCGTCGAGACCAGCCAGGGCAAGGGGACCCGGTTCCACTTTGCCCTGGAGCTTCCCGCTCCCACGTTCGGCAGCCCCCTTCTGGAGCGCGCCCCGATCGGCGGCTGACCCATGATCACTGTGATGCATATTGTCGGCGCGAGGCCGAACTTCATGAAGCTCGCGCCGGTCTATCTTGCCAGCCGGCGGCGGGCGGACATTCGCCAGATCATCGTCCACACGGGGCAGCACTACGACCGCAACATGAGCGATCGGTTCTTCGAGGAACTGGGCATCCCGGTGCCCGATGAGAACCTCGAGGTCGGCTCGGGCAGCCACGCCGAGCAGACGGCCAACATCATGCTCCGCTTCGAGCCCGTCCTCGATCGCCACCGGCCGGACTGGCTGGTGGTGTATGGCGACGTGAATTCCACGGTGGCCTGCGCCCTGGTGGCGGCGAAGAAGGGCGTCCGGATCGCCCACGTCGAGGCCGGGCTCCGAAGCCGT
>DASWBQ010000458.1:0-5648 GCA_036390535.1 Gemmatimonadales bacterium
CCCCGATCAGCACGGCCGCAAAGAGGAACAGCCCCGCCTCGAATGCCATCAGGCGCAGCCGGTTCCTCCAGGAGACCTGCATCGGGTTCACGCTCACTCGGCTCCTCTTTCGACGTTCGACGTTCGTCCTACGACTCATCACCGAAATCATGCGTCCCGCCGCGCTTGGCGACGACGCGCAGGCCCTCGATCCGCATCCGCCGGTCCACGGCCTTGACCATGTCGTAGACCGTCAGGCAGGCGGCCGCGACCGCTGCCAGCGCCTCCATTTCCACCCCCGTCCGCGCCGTGGCCCGGGCCGTCGCGGTCACCCGCACCCCGGGAAGCGCTGCGTCCGCCACCGCCTCCACCTCGACCGCGTCGAGGGGCAGGGGATGGCAGAGCGGGATCAACTCCGCCGTCTTCTTGGCGCCGGTGATGCCCGCCACCTTCGCCAGCGTCAGCACGTCACCCTTCTTCACGGCGTTGTCGCGGACCAGCGCGAACGCCTCCGCCGACATCACCACCACGCCCTCGGCGGTGGCCACCCGCGCCGTCACCGGCTTGGCGCCGACGTCCACCATCCGGGCGCCCCCCTGGGCATCCACGTGACTCAGCGTCACAGCGTTCCCGCCAGGTCGTCGGCCAGCGTCGCAAGGAGCAGCTGCGGGTTCACGTTGCCCTGCGCCGCCTCCCGCGCGGCCTGCACCTTCTCGATCGCCCGAACCGCGTGAGCCGGATCTGCCGCCTTGCCGCCCGGCCGCCCTGCCGCCGGATTCGCCACGGCATCCCGGGTGCGGTCGGAGAGCAGTTCCGCCAGGGCATCCAGCATCTCGGTGAACTCCCCCCGCGCCTGCCAGGGGTTCTGCCGGAGGGCCCGCTCCCACGGGTCGGTGCCCCCCTTGGTCACCGCCTCGAGCAACGCCGCCGCCGTGTCGCGGGCCTTCCGCCTCTGGCCGGTCTCCGCCAGCGCCTGACCGATCGACCCTTCCGCCGCCGCGACCCGCGCCTCGAGGGCGCTGCCGGTGGGCGCGGGCTGGAGGTGGCTGCGCAGGAAGTCGCGCACCTCGGCGTCCGACAGCCGGCCCAGCCGGAGGATGATGCTCCGCGACCGGATCGTCGGCAGCACCCGGCGCGGGTCCGCCGTGGTCAGCACGAAGTAGGTGCTCGGCGGCGGCTCCTCCAGCAGCTTGAGGAGGGCGTTGGCCGCCTCCTGGCTCGACTCCTGGGGCACCAGCCGCTCGGCGTCCCCAATCACGAAGACCTTGGGGCCGCCCTCCACCGATTTCATGCTCGCCTGCCGGAGCAGCAGCCGGGCGCTCGCCACGCTGTGGATCGCCATCCCGTCCGGCGTCGTCCAGAGCGGCTGCTCCCGCCGCTCCGCGATCAGGTCGCCGAGCAGCTCCTCGGTTTCCTCCACCTGCTTGTCCGCTTCCCCCGCCTTGGGGCGGGGCACCGGCACGAACCAGTGGACGTCCGGGTGGGCCAGGCCGAGCACCCGCCTGCAGGGACCACAGGTCCCGCAGGGTCCCCACTGTTCCCTGTTCCCTGTTCCCTGTTCCCTGCGCTCGCACACGAGAGCCTGCGCGATCCACAGCGCGAACCGCTGCTTCCCTGCTCCCTGCGGCCCGGCCAGCAGCACCGTCTGCGGAAAGCGACCCGCATCGATGGCCTCGAGGATCCGTGTCTTGGCCTCGGAGTGGCCGACCAGGGGGAGCAGGGACATGGGAGAAATCTCGCGACTCGGGGCCAGGAATGGAACCTCTGGATCGTGTAACATCATTTTCCACAACAACTTATGTGGCTCTGATGCCGCAGATTCGGCCACTCTTTGTGCGACAGTAGTGCCCCATGTCACATGCGAGCGGACGCTCGCATTGACTGTAAAGCGAGCATACGCTCACATTGAATACGCAACCCGTTGCCCCGTAAGGGGTGGGGTCGGCTCTTGTGATGTATGAAAATCGACAGGGTGGGGATGGCCTCGCTGCCGAGCGGCCCCGGCCGAGAGGTACCTGCCGCCCAGCCGCCCAGCCGCCCAACCGCCCAGCCGCGATCAGCCCGTCCGGCGACCCGTTCGTGCCGGCCGGCGAATTCCCAGCTTCTTCATCCGGAATCGCAGCGTATTCGGATGCAGTCCCAGGCGCTCGGCGGCATTGCCCGCGCCGTTGATCCGCCACCGGGCGTCCCGCAGCACCGCCGCGATGTGCGCTTTTTCCACCTCCGCGAGCGTTTGGTCGGCAGGGCCGGATTCGTCCCCCCGCAGCGTCTCGACCAGGAGTTCGGTGCCGGTGGAGCGGATCAGCGCTCGCTCCAGCACGTTCTCGAGTTCCCGCACGTTGCCGGGCCAGCTGTAAGTGGTGAGATGCTGCATGGTGGCCCGTGAGAGCCGTGTGATCCGCCGTCCCAGGGCGGCCTGACGGCGCTCGATGCACGCCCAGACGAGGAGGGGAATGTCCTCCTTCCGCTCCCGGAGCGCGGGCACCCGGATCGGAAAGGCGCTCAGCCGGAAGTACAGGTCCTGCCGGAACCGCCCGGCCTGGACCGCCTGCTCCAGGTCGCGGTTGGTCGCGGCAACCACCCGGACGTCGGCGCGCCGGGTCGTCATCGAGCCGAGCCGCTCGAACTTCCCGTCCTGCAGGACCCGAAGCAGCTTCGCCTGCATCTCCAACGGCAGCTCGCCCACTTCGTCGAGGAAGAGCGTGCCGCCGTCGGCCAGCTCGAACCGTCCGAGCCTGGTTGCGGTCGCCCCGGTGAAGGCACCGCGCTCGTGGCCCAGCAGTTCGCTTTCGAACAGCGAGGCAGGGATCGCGGCGCAGTTCACCTTCACCAGGGCTCGCTTCGCCCGGGCGCTCTGGTCGTGAATGGCATTCGCCAGGAGTTCCTTGCCGGTGCCGGTCTCGCCCTGGAGCAGGACGCTGGCGTCGGTCGGGGCCACCAGCGCCACCTGCTCGAGCACGTGCTGCAGCACCAGGCTCTTGCCCACGATCCCGGCCACCTCGTGGTGTTCCCGGCTCTCTTCCCGCAGGTACTCGTTCTCGGCCTCGAGGCGGGTGGTCAGCTCGTGCAGCCGCCGCTCGGTCCGGAGGCGGGTCAGGGCCCCGGCGATCAGCTGCCCGGCCGTGCGGACGCGGACGACGTCGTCCTCCGACCACTGGTGGGGCCGATCGAACCGGCCAGTGGCGATGGCGTAGTCATGGTGACCGGCGACCAGGATCGGCACCGCCAGGTTCGAGCGGAACCCGCTCCGCTTCACGTACTCCTGCTCCTCGGTCGCCGTCTCGGGCACCGCGTCCGGCAGGCTGGCGAGGTTCAGCACTCGCCCGGCCCGCAGCTCACCCCAGTACCAGGGCAAACGGAGCCCGGACCCCTCGGGGAAGGGGGGCGCGCCGGGGACGGCGTGTGAATACCGGATCCGGATCACGCCGTCCTCGCGAAGGTCCGACAGGGTGGCGCGGTCGGTTCCGAGCAGCCCAACCAGTTCCGCGATGCTCTCGCGAATCGTCTCCTCGATCTCGTCGGTCGCCAGGCCGGTGAAGCGGGTGGTGAGGCGGACCACGAAGGAGGCGAAGTCCGGCGCCATCGCCCCGGTCACGGTATATCGTGAGTGCATGGACACATAATAACAACATATCGTGATTACTGTGAATCACTGGTTCCCGGGACACTCGCAAACGATTGTATCGCAATCTGTTGGAAACCTGATGCTGGCCAGCGGCTTTGGCACGTGATCTGCCTTCGCTCGGCACCTCACGAAACGGAGCGGGATGTTCGCCATCACCAGACGTGCAGGGGAACGGGTGCTCGCTGTGGCGGGTGACCTGACGGGGTCAATGGTCGGTGAACTCGACCGGGCGGTGCATGCGGCGGCCCCCGGCGTCATCCTCGACCTCTCGGAACTCCGCCGGCTCGACCCGGAGGGAGCGTCCTGCCTCCGGCGGTGGCGTGACCACGGCGTGCCGCTCCGCCGGATGTCCCCGCTCGTTTCGCTGCTGCTGCAGTCCGACCCTGACGTAAAGGAGTGACACCCGATGATCCGCAGGTTCCTCATGACCACCGGGCTGGCGATGGCCCTGGTCGCCGCCGTGAGTCCGGTGGCCGCCCAGAACACCGCCAGGACGGCGGCCCGGAAGCCGAACATCCTCATCATCTGGGGCGATGACATCGGCGGCTTCAACATTAGCGCCTACAACAACGGAATGATGGGCTACCGGACGCCGAACATCGACCGGATCGCCCGCGAGGGCGCCCTCTTCACCGACTGGTACGGCCAGCAGAGCTGCACTGCCGGCCGGGCGGCCTTCGTCACCGGCCAGTCGCCGATCCGCACCGGCCTTACCAAGGTGGGCCTCCCGGGCGCGCCCGAGGGGATGCGCAAGGAAGACCCGACGGTTGCGACCCTGCTCCGGGCCCAGGGCTACATGACCGGGCAGTTCGGCAAGAACCACCTCGGCGACCGGGACGAGATGCTTCCGACCGCCCACGGCTTCGATGAGTTCTTCGGGAACCTCTATCACCTGAACGCCGAAGAGGAGCCGGAGAATCCCGATTACTTCAAGGATCCCGCCATGCGGAAGAAGTTCGGGCCGCGCGGCGTCATCCACAGCTTCGCCGACGGCCGCATCACCGACACCGGTCCCCTGACGAAGAAGCGGATGGAGACGATCGACGAGGAGGTCACCGTCAAGGCGCTCGACTTCATGACGCGCGCGGCCAAGGCCAACAAGCCGTTCTTCCTGTGGTGGAACTCCACCCGGATGCACGTCTTCACCCACCTGAAGGCGGAGTCGGAGGGCAAGACCGGCCTGGGCGTCTACGCCGACGGCATGGTCGAGCACGATGGGCACGTCGGCCAGGTCCTCGCCAAGCTCAAGGAACTGGGCCTCGAGGACAACACCATCGTCATGTACTCGACCGACAACGGCGCCGAGACCTTCACCTGGCCCGATGGCGGCACCACCATGTTCCGGGGCGAGAAGAACACCCAGTGGGAGGGCGGCTACCGGGTGCCCACGATGATCCGGTGGCCCGGCACCATCAAGCCCGGCACCGTGATCAACGACATCGGCGCCCACGAGGATATGCTGACCACCCTCCTGGCTGCGGCGGGCGACAAGACGGTGAAGGACGACCTGCTCAAAGGCCGGGCGATCGCCGGGACGACCTACAAGGTCCACCTCGATGGCTACGACCTGGGCCCGGCGCTTCGGGGCGAGGCGGCCTGGCCACGCAAGGAGTTCATCTACTGGACCGACGATGGCAGCGTGGCGGCGCTTCGGTATGACAACTGGAAGATCACCTTCCTGGAGCAGAAGGCGGAGGGCCTCCGGGTCTGGCAGGACCCGTTCACGCCGCTCCGCGCACCCCTCATCACCAACCTGCGGATGGATCCCTTCGAGCGCGCCGAGGCGGAGCACGCCATGGGCTACCAGCGCTGGTACATGGAGCACATGTTCGTGATCGCGCCCGCCGGCGGCTTCGTGGGGCAGTGGCTCCAGAGCTTCAGGGAGTTTCCGCCGCGCCAGAAGCCCGGGAGCTTCAACCTGGACCGGGTGATGGAAGCGGTGACGGGCGGGTCGAAGCAGTAACCCACCGTCGATCCCTGCGGACTCGGAACGGTACGCGCGAACTACGCAAGCCCGGCTTCGGCCGGGCTTGCGCATTTCTGA
>DASWBQ010000459.1:0-8741 GCA_036390535.1 Gemmatimonadales bacterium
CAGCAGGTCGGCATCGCGGGTGGCGAAGGCCTCGGGATCGATCACCAGGGTGCGCACCACGCCCCGGCCATCCACGGTGACCCGCACCAGCCCGGCGCCCGCGGTGGCTTCGACCGTACGGCCGGCCAGTTCGGACTGGAGCTGCTGCAGCCGGCCCTGGACCTGCTGCCCGAGTTGAAACAACTGCTGTAGATCCGCCATCAGTCCCCTCAACCTGCCCGTGGAGGCTGCTCGTCGACAATCTCCAAATCTAACTCATCCACCGCGGCGCTGAGAGCCGGATCGAGCTGTCTGATGGTCTGGAGGCGCTCGGCCCGCAACTGGCTCTGGGACAGGCGCTTGGGGCGTTCTCCCGGCTCGGGCGGGGACCCCTCCTCCACCTTGAGGGCCACCGGGGCGGCGAGACGCTCCGCGAGGAAGGCCTCGATCCGGGCCCGGTTCCGCTCCACCGCCCCCGCGAGCACCCCATGCTCCGTCGGGAGGCTTACCCCAACGGCGGGCGGGGCCACCGAGATCACCTGGCACTCGCTGAGCGCCTGCCCCAGGAACATGCTCTCGGCGCGGCCGAAGTCGACGACCTCGGGCCAGAGCGACCGGAGACCTTCAAGGGTGAAGCCGGGGGAGACGGGTGGACGGGCGGACGGGCGGACGGGCTCTGAGACGGGCGGACGGGCGGACGGGCGGACGGGCGGTAGCGGGTCCGCCCGTCCACTTGTCGCAGGACCGCCGGCCAGCACCCGCTCCAGATCCACCGTCCGGTCCATCAGCGCCCAGCGGAGCAGCAGCGTTTCGACGGCCAGGCGGGGACTGCCGCTCCGGCGCACCGAGGTTTCGGTCTCGACCAGGAGGCGGAGCATCCGGACGGTGTCCTCCGGGGCGAGCCGCTCGCGGGCCGCCGCGATCACGGCCCGAAGCGCCTCGGTGAGGTCCGGGGGCTCGCTTCCCAGCTGGGCCATCAGCATCGAGCGGAGGACATCGCCGAGCCCGCCCACGAACTCGGCGAGGTCGGCGCCCGCGTCCACCAGCCGGTCCACCAGCGGGAAGACGCCGGCGGGGTTCCGGTCTGCCACCAGGGTGAGGGCATCGGCAAAGAGTTCGTCGCTGACCAGGCCGAGCACCTCGCGGACCCGCGCCGCGGTGATCCGGCCGCTGCTGAAGCTGAGGCACTGGTCGAGCACCGAGAGGGCATCGCGCATCCCGCCGTCGGCGTGGCGCGCGATCAGGGTCAAGGCGTCGTCGTCGGCCGCGAGCTGCTCCGCATCGAGCACCGCCTTCAGCCGGGCGCGGATGGCCGCCGGGCCGATCCGGCGGAAGTCGAAACGCTGCAGCCGGGACAGCACCGGCGCCGCGGTGTTGGCGATCTTCTGGGGCTCGGTCGTGGCGAAGACGAAGACCACGCCGGGCGGGGGCTCCTCGAGCACCTTGAGGAGGGCGTTCCACGCCTCGCGGGTCAGCATGTGGGCCTCGTCCACGATGTAGACCTTGTAGTGCCCCGCCTGCGACGGCGCGTACATCGCCCGCTCCCGCAGGTCGCGGGCATCGTCGACGCCGCGGTTGGAAGCGGCGTCGATCTCGACGACGTCGAGGCTCGCCGAGCCGCCCCAGATCCGCTCGCACGACGGGCACTCCCCGCACGGCTCACCGGTCGGATTGGCCGGATCCCGCCGCTCGCAGTTGAGGGCCATTGCCAGGATCCGCGCCGCGGTCGTCTTGCCGACGCCGCGCGGCCCGGTGAGCAGGTAGCCGTGGCCCACCCGCGACCGGGCCACGGCACCGCGCAGGGCAGCGGCGACGTGATCCTGCACGAGGAGGTCCTCGAAGCGGCGGGGTCGGTACTTTCTGGCGAGGGCGATCATGGAGGGAAAGAAAATGCCCCAGGCTCCCCGAAGCGATACCGGACATCGCTTAGCGCTGCTACCGGCGAGGTCCTGACGCGGTTCGCGCGCCAGTACCCTTCGGACCTGGGGCGATGCAAAGATAGTCGAACCGGGGGAGTCCTTCAACGGGCGGGAGAGAGCGGGAGAAAGCGGGACAAAGCGGGAGCAGGCGGGAATCTGGTGCCCATCCCGCATCATCCCGCTCTCTCCCGTTTTATCCCGCTCTCTCCCGCTAGACCGCCCGTTGCCGCTGCTGCAGGTGCCTGAGCATCCACGTCTCCGCCACCACGGCACCCAGCAGGAACACCAGGGCCGAGTAGTACATCCAGAGCACGAACAGGATCACCGCGCCGAGGTTGGCGTCGGTGGCGGCCACGTTGTGCGACGCGACGTTGGTGAGGTAGAACGCGTAGAGCCGGCGGGCCAGCTCGAAGGCCGCACCCGCGAAGAGCGAGGCCACCATCGCCGCCCTGATCGGCATCCGTCGCTGGGACCCGAACCGGTAGAGGACCAGGAACAGCGCCACGATGAAGCCGAACGCCACCCCTTCGGCGAGGAGCCGGCCCACGCTGCTCAGCCAGAACCCGACCGAGGGCAGCAGGTCCTCGCCCCAGGCCTGGGCCAGCACCAGGCCCGTGCTGATCGCCGTGCTCGCCAGGAAGAGGAGGATGGTGACGATCACCATCATCAGGTCCCGGCCCTTCCCGACCAGGAACCCGACCAGGAAATTCCGCCGCCGCACCGGCCGCAGCGAGACGTCGTAGATGTCGTTCAGGGCGGTGCGCGCGCTGGCGAAGGCGCGCGTCGCGAACCAGAGGAAGGCGGGCACCGCCACCAGGGTCACCTTCTGGCCGAAACTGGCGATCCGCCCAAGCGTCGCCTCCGCGGCGGCAAAGGGGTCGTCAGGACCTTGCAGGTGCGGGGGCAGGAACCGCTCGAACAACTCGGTGGGGCTGGGCGGCACCGCGGCGGAGCCCTCGAGGAGCTGGCCGAGGCCGGCCAGCACCAGGAGCACCAGGGGAACGGCCGCCAGCAGCGTGTCGAAGGTGAGGGCGCTGGCGAGGAAGGGGATGTGGTTTTCGTCCGCCAGCTCGAGCGTCCGCCGGACGAACCCCCAGAGCGACCGGTGCCAGCCGTGGGACCGGTCCTTCGTCAGGCGACGGGCTCCTCGTCCTCGGGCACCGCTTCACGCCGGCGCGCCCGCGCATCGGCCAGCCGCCGCTCCAGCTCGTCGCGCGCCGCCGAGACCGACGTCTTCCGGCTCCGGGCCTCGTCGACCAGGGAGCGGGCCGCGCCGGTCACCTTCTCCTTGACCTCGTCGACCTTCTCCTCGACGTCCTCCCGGACCCGGTCGTACTCGTAGCTCAGGTCGTCGATCACGTCCTCGGCCCGGTCCTTGAGCTTCCCCGCCTCGCGCCGCAGCCGGCGGCGGGTCTCCTCGCCGCTGGCCGGCGCGAACAGCAGGGCCAGCCCCGCGCCCAGCGCCGCGCCCACGACGAACCACCCGAGGCCGGAGCCCCGGTCGGGCTCCACGATGAAGACTTCGCTGTCACGTTCGCGCATGGTGCTGCTCCTTACTCGCCCGCGTCAGGATCGTCCTCCGCCGCGCCCACCTTGGCGAGCATGGCGTGATGCTGGACGGGCGCGTTGATGAGGCGACGGACCAGGTCCGCCGTGTCCTTCACCGCGAGCTGGTCGAAGAGGAAGCCGAAGGTCTGCTCCAGATCGGCCGAGATCGCGCTGCGGACGGCCTCGGGAAGGTCCCACATCTCCCGCTTGAACGGCCCGATCGCCCGCTTCCGGGCCCGGTAGTAGAACTGCTCATCGGTGTCCCCCGACTTCCGTTCCGACTGGGCGTTGGCGTCCAGCCAGGCCAGCATCCGGGTGCGGAGCTCCGCCGGGAGCGCCGGGTGGTCCATCACGATGTTCTGGAAGTTAGTCGCAAGATGGATTTCCGCGGTCTCGATCCGCGGGAAATTGCCGAAGGCGTTGGAGGGGAGGGTGCTGGCCCCGTGCTGGACGGCGCCGGCCATCCCGTACTCCCGGGCCACCCGGGAGAGATCCTCGAGCGCCTTGAGGTCGAGCTTCACCTCGGCGATGGAGCCGTCAGGGAGGACCACCCCCCCGTGGGAGGTCCCCGTCTGGACCGAGATCTTGCTGATGCCGATGAAGTTCCCGAGGGCGGCGAGGCTCCGATTGTAGCCCCCCATGAAGGCGTGGAGCTCCTCCACCGTGCTGTTCTTGTGGCCCACCTCGCCGATCTCGGCCCCGACCGAGACGGTGACCCCGTGCGGCTCGATCCCCCGGATGTGGGCCGTGATCTCCGCCGCCCGCTCGTAGTTGGCCCGCTGCTGCTCATCGAGGGTGGCGAAGGACAGGTCCACCAGGGTCGAGGTGTCGACGTCGATATTGTAGAAGCCGGCGGCGATCTCCTCTGAGATCAGCTTCTTGACCTCGCCGACCTCGCCCTCGGGATCGCCCTGGTACTTCTTGGCGTTGACCTGGCAGTGGTCGCCCTGGATGAACAGGGGGAGAGTGTAGCCCTCACGGAGGGCCGCCGCGATCATGACGGCCACGTATTCGGCCGGCCGCTGGTCGGTATAGGCGATCTCGGAACGGGCAATTTCGATCAGGATGGCCCCGGCGTTCCGGGCCATGGCCGCGCGGAAGATGGCCCGGGCGGTGTCGTAGGCCAGCATCCGGACGTTGATGGCGGGGACGGTGAATCCGGCGCACTCGCCCCGGCCTCGGGCGACGTAGAGGTCGTGGATGGAGGCCGGGCGGACCCCGGTGGCCTGGCCCAGCTCCCAGAGGAGCCAGCGGGCGGCCTCCCGTTCGGCCTCGGAACCGAAGACCGCCTGACGGGCGAGCTGGTCCATGGCGGGGGACTGGAGGGTCGCGGGACTGGAAACGGCGACCCCTGCCCCGGCGGGGGCTACTGCCCCCCCGAAGAGGTCAATCACCTTGCTCGTGACGGCTGACATGGGGTCCTGCCTGAAGGGAAGCGGCGGAAGTGAACTCCGGGGCCAAATTTAGGCCCGCTGCGCCAAGCCGTCAAACAAACTACCCCAAAATTCCCATCTTTTCTGCCACTGGCGACACTGTCGCAACCCTAATTTTCCACATGAAGCGAGTGTGTTTATTCATTGTGCCGTAGTGACTTGGCTGAAAAACAAAATGTTGAAAAGCAGATAGTGTCCTATCTACGCCGCAGTTCGTAGCTTCCGTTCTCGTTGCAGCCGGTTTCCCCATTTCAACCTGTGGATAATCCCCTCCGTCCACAGAATTGTGGAGTCCAGAAAGCCGACCTGATGGGTGGGGTCCAGGCCGTAGCGTAGTTATCCACAACGCGGGTAGGTGGTACAGCGGGAGGTACCACGGCGGGACCAAAAGACGGCGAGATTACGACGCTTGCCCCCGCCCAAGGGCTGCCCGACCCCAATTCCCGCTGGCTTTCGTCCCGCCACCGTGCTTCCCGCCGGATTCCCTTCCCGCTGTTCTCTTCCCGCCGCCTGTCCGTCCCGCAGCCCCCTCGTCACCACTCCCCTGCCCTGCCATCTTTCTCCGCCTATATGCCTACGACCATTCGCCGAACCAAGATCGTCGCGACCCTCGGCCCCGCCTGGGAGCGCCGGGACCAGATGCACGCCCTCCTCGACGCCGGGGTGGACGTGGTCCGCATCAACGCCTCACACGGCACACCGGAGATCCGAACCAGGTGGATCCAGGACCTCCAGGCGGTCATGAAGGAGCGTACCAGTGCCACCGCCATCCTGATGGACCTCAGGGGCCCCCGGATCCGGGTGGGTGCCCTTCCCTCCCCCATCACCCTGGTCCGGGGGGAGACGGTCACCTTCGCCCCGGAGGGGTCGGCCGGCCCCGGCGAGATCCCCACGACGTACGCCGCCCTGGCCGAGGACGTCCGACCCGGGAACCGGATCCTCCTGGACGACGGCCTCCTGGCCTGTGAGGTGGTGGAGGTCGCAGGGGACCGAGTCCGGGCCGCGGTGGTCTACGGGGGTGAGCTCAAGGCCAACAAGGGCATGAACCTCCCCGGCGTGGAGGTTTCCGCCCCCACCCTGAGCGACGTGGACCGGGAGGAAGCCCTCCGGGCGGCCAGCCTGGGGGTGGATTACATCGCCCTGTCGTTCGTTCGGCGGGCTGAGGACGTCCTGGGGCTCAAGCGGATCCTGCCCCACTGGGTCCGAGTCATCGCCAAGATCGAGAAAGACACCGCCCTGAGGCAGCTGGAAGGGATCCTCTACGCCTCCGACGCCATCATGGTGGCCCGGGGCGACCTGGGGGTGGAGCTGCCCTTCGAGCAGGTGCCGCTCGCCCAGAAGCGCCTGATCCGCGAGGCGGCCCGCCTGTCCAAGCCGGTGATCACCGCCACCCAGATGCTGGAATCGATGGTGGAGGCCCCCCGCCCCACCCGGGCGGAGGCCTCCGACGTCGCCAACGCCATTCTCGACGGCACCGACGCCGTGATGCTCTCGGCCGAGACCGCCGTCGGGAGCTTCCCGGTCGAGGCGGTGCGGGCCATGGACCGGATCGCCCGTGAGGTGGAGAGCCACCGGCGCGAGGGGGACCCCGATTCGGCCTCGTGGGGCGTGATCGGCCTCCACCGGCACCAGCAGCACGCCGTCAGCTCCCGCACCGAGGACGCCATCGCGGTGGGCGTCTGCGCCGCGGCCGAGCTGCTCGCCTCGCCGGTCATCGTCAGCCTTACCGCCAGCGGCTTCACGGCGCGGACGGTGGCGTCGTACCGCCCTCAGGTGCCAATCTTCGCGGTCACCCCCGAACCGACCACGTATCGGCAGCTGGCGCTGGTGTGGGGGGTGGTCCCGGTCCTGGTGGCGCACCTCCCCGACTACGCCCAGATGTGGCCGGTCGCGCGGGAACAGCTGATCCAGTCCGGGCTGGCGTCGCCGGGGAATCGCGTTGTCGTCACCGCCGGTGTACCCTTCGACCAGCCGGGAACCACCAACCTTCTCAAGGTCGAGACCGTCTAGGCATGCGCCTCACCGTGCTCGGCACGGGCACATCGTTCGGGGTCCCGCAGGTCGGCTGCCACTGCGCGGTGTGCCGCTCGGCCGATCCGCGGGACCGGCGGACCCGGACCGCCGCGATCCTCCAGTCCGGCGGCAGCACCCTCCTCATCGACACCCCCTGTGAACTGCGGCAGCAGCTGGCGACCGCGGGGATCGACCGAGTGGACGCGGTCCTCTACACCCACGAGCACGCCGATCACGTCGGCGGGATCGACGACCTCCGGATCTTCTCGCTGCGCCGGCGCGCGCCGGTGCCCTGCTACGCTCCCCCCGCGACGGTGGCGTACCTCCACTCGGCCTTCCGCTACATCTTCGACGACGCCCTGCTGGTGCCGGACGGCACCTCCAAGCCAAGGCTCGACCTGCGGCCGCTCGAGTCGGGGGTGCCGGCGGTGATCGCGGGGGTGGAGGTGCTGCCGATCGCCTTCGACCACGGCTACTCGGCGGTGTTCGGGTACCGGATGGGCGACGTGGCCTACGTGACCGACGTGAAGGAAGTCCCGAGGGCGGCGATCGCGCGGCTGGCGGGGGTACGCGTGCTGGTAATGTCGGCCCTCTGGTGGCGGGAGCATCCGACCCACCAGAGCATTCCGGAAGCCATCGAGGTGGCGCGCGCCATCGGGGCCGAGCGCACCTATCTCACCCATCTCTCCCACGAGACGTCGCACGCCGACCTGCTGGGCCGGCTCCCGGCCGGCATCGAACCGGCGTACGACGGGCTCATCGTGGAGGTCTGACCATGAAGCTCTCCTACGGGCGGATGTTCCAGGACCGGCTGGACCAGGTGCACGGCCTGCCGCGCGGGGTCCTCGCCGAGCTGACCTCGAGATTCGGGGCGGTCCAGGACGAAGTCCGGAGCCGCCGGACCCTCGGCGAGTACGGCCTCTACGGGCTGGGGCGGCAGGACGCCGCCGCGGCCTCGATCCGGCGCTTCGCCGAGGGGGTGGGCCAAGCGTTCGACCATGTCCTGGTGCTGGGGATCGGCGGCTCGGCCCTGGGGGCCAAGGCGCTGCTCAACGCCCTCCGGGCGCCCGCCTGGAACGAGCTCGACGACGAGGCCCGCGAGTATTTCCCGCGGCTGACGGTGCTGGAGAACGTCGACCCGACCTCGGTGGCGGCGGCGCTCCGGCGAATCGACCCGCGCCGGGTGCTGGTGAACGTCATCAGCAAGTCGGGGGGGACGGCCGAGACCCTGGCGCAGTACCTGGTGGTCCGGGAGTGGCTGGAGCGGGCGGTCGGGCCGGACGCGGTGCCCCGGCACCTGGTCTTCACCACCGATCCGGCCAGGGGGCCGCTGCGGGCGCTGGCGGAGCGGGAGGGGATCGCCAGCCTGGAAGTGCCCCCTGACGTGGGGGGCCGGTTCA
Source organism: Gemmatimonadales bacterium (assembly GCA_036390535.1). GTDB lineage: Bacteria > Gemmatimonadota > Gemmatimonadetes > Gemmatimonadales > GWC2-71-9 > SZUA-320. Next base: position 8,293 of record DASWBQ010000459.1, read on the forward strand.
GCGTGCTGAGCCCGGTGGGGCTGCTGCCGGCGGCGCTGGTCGGCATCGACGTGGACGCGCTCCTCCAAGGCGCCCAGCAGGCCCTGGAGCGGGCCGAGAGCGACGATCTGGCCCGGAACCCGGCGGCACTCCATGCCGGGCTCCTGTGGGCTGCGGACGCCAGACTGGGGGCCAGGATTCACGTCCTGATGCCCTACAGCGACCGGCTCAAGGAGTTCGCGGCCTGGTACTGCCAGCTCTGGGCGGAGAGCCTGGGGAAGGAAGTCGACCACGCGGGCCAGAAGGTGAACGCCGGGTTCACGCCCATCAAGGCGCTGGGGACGACGGACCAGCACTCGCAGGTGCAGCTCTACCGCGAGGGGCCGAACGACAAGGTGTTCTGCCTGGTCGAGGTCGAGCGGTTCGGCACGGCGGAGTCGGAGAAGCGGACCGATGACGAGAAGGCCGAC
>DASWBQ010000460.1:0-2102 GCA_036390535.1 Gemmatimonadales bacterium
GGAGTCGTAGGACGGGAAGGCGGCAGGGTGGCAGGGCGGCACAGTATCAATGTCCGCCCGGTCAGGCTGAGCGCAGCGAAGCCGCCAGCGCCATCGGTTGTCCACCTCGCTCCGCTCGGGGTGACGGTATCCCTTGCCGCCATGCCGCCCTGCCGCCCTGCCGCCTATTATTCGGCTTCTCCTCCGACGCGAAAGGCCCTGATGCGCCGAGCCCTGCTCGCCCTGGCGCTGATCGCCCTGCCGGTGCCGCCTGCGCGCGGTCAGCAGGCGATCGCGGGCACGGCGGTGATCGTCGTCGGGCAGGAGCCCAACGTGCCGGTGCCGACCGTCGGGACCGGGCGCGCCAACGCGGACGCGGCCGACCTGCTTTTCCTCCGACTCGCCCGGCCCGGCGCCGATCTCCGCACGTCGGGGGACCGCGGGTTCCAGCCGGAACTGGCCCGGAGCTGGTCACGGCGCGATTCCCTGACCCTCACCTTCGAGCTCGACCCGCGGGCCCGATGGCACGACGGCACCCCGGTGACCGCCCGCGACGTGGTCTTCGCCTTCGGGCGCGCCCGCGACAACAGGGTGGACGCCCAGAAGGCGCTGCTGCTCCGGTACGTCGCGGAGGTCCGGGCGGAGGGCGCCCGGACGGTGGTCATCCGCTTCTCCCGCGCCTACAGCGAGCAGCTGTATGACGCCGTCTGGCACGCCCCTCCGCTCCCCGCTCATCTCCTCGACAGCATCCCCCCCGAACGGGTAGCCGCTTCGGCCTTCGTGCAGCGCCCCGTCGGCAACGGGCCCTACCGATGGGGCCGCCGCGAGGCCGGGCGCAGCCTCGAGCTGGCTGCTGACCCCGGGTTCTTCCTGGGCCGACCTGGCATCGGCCGCATCGTGGTGCTGCTGGCCCGCGATCCCGAGGCGCAGCTCAATCTCCTGCTCGACGGCACCGCGGACATTCTCGACAACGTGACTCCGGCGAGCAACGTGCCGCGGCTCGCCAGCCGCCCGGACCTGCGGGTGGTGCCGGTCCCCACCTTCACCGTCGGTTACCTCCTCTTCAATCAGCGCGCCTACGGGGACCGCTCGGCGGACCACCCGATCCTCGCCGATGCCGACATCCGTCGCGCCCTCGCGATGGCTCTTGACCGGGACGCCCTGGTGCGGGCGACCTTTGGCGACTTTTCGACCGTCGCGGAGGGGCCGGTCGCGCAGCTCCACTGGATCCGCGACCCTGGGGAACGCGCCGCCCGCTACGACCGGGCCGCCGCCAATGCCCTGCTGGCCGCGCGGGGATGGCGGGACAGCGATGGTGACGGCGTGCTCGACCGCAGCGGCCAGCCCCTCTCGCTCCGGCTCAACTACCCCGCGCCCAGCGCCCCGCGCGCGATGATCGCCCAGCTGGTGCAGGAACAGCTGCGGGGCCTGGGCGTCCGGATCGAGCTGGTGCGTCTCGACGGGCCGGTCTGGGCCGAGCGTCGTGGCAAGGGCGAGTTCGACATCGACTTCTCCAGCGCCAGCCTGGACCCCAGCCCGGCCGGGCTGGTGCAGAGCTGGTCCTGCGCGGGACGCAGCGGGTCGAACGTCGCCCAGTACTGCAACCCGCAGGTGGATTCCCTGATGGAGCGGGCGATCACCGGCCACGGAGACGTCCGGCGCCTGTGGCGTGACGCGATCCGGGCCGTGAACCGCGATGTGCCGGCCGTCTTCGTCTTCGCGCCGGCCAACGCCATGGCGCTGCACCGGCGGTTCACCACCACGGTGATCCGGCCGGAGGGGTGGTGGAGCGGGCTCTGGCGCTGGCGGATCGCGCCGGGGCGACAGCTGCCCCGGGACGCCGCGCGCCCCGCTTCATGAGGTGGCTCGCCGGACGAACCCTGCAGGCGCTGCTCACTTTCCTGGTGAGCGTGCTGCTGCTGTTCGTCCTGATGCGGCTCACCCCCGGTGATCCGCTGGCCCGCCTCGAAGGCGACAGCCAGCTTTCGGCCGCGGAGACCGCCGCGCTCCGCGAGCGCTTCGGGCTGGACCAGCCGCTCGCGGCCCAGTTGGGCGCGTTCCTCAGCGGCGCCGCCCGTGGCGACCTCGGCGTCTCGATCGGCCACTACCCCGAGCGGGTGACC
>DASWBQ010000461.1:0-1906 GCA_036390535.1 Gemmatimonadales bacterium
GACGCCGCTCTTCGGACGGGCCGTGCGGGCGCTCCTCGACATGGGCTACCGCGCCGTGCGGAACCAGGGTGTGCTGCTGCGCGGGGTCAACACCACGCCGAACGAGATCCTCGAGCTGTGCTTCATGCTGATGGACCACGCGAAGGTGGTCCCGTACTACTTCTACCTGTGCGACATGATCCCGAACGCCGAGCACTGGCGGCTCTCGGTCTGGGAGGCCCAGGACCTCCAGATGGCGATCATGGGGTACCTGCCGGGGTTCGCGACGCCCAGGGTGGTCTGCGACGTCCCCTTCGTCGGCAAGCGGTGGGTTCACCAGGCGGTGGAGTACGACCGGGAGCGGGGCATCTCCTGGTGGACCAAGAACTACCGGACCTCGATCGAGCAGGACGACCCCGAGGCGCTGACCCGGCGGTACCCGTACTACGACCCGATCCACACCCTGCCGGAGGAGGGCCAGGCGTGGTGGAAATCGGCCGAGAGTCGTGAGCCGAGCGTGGTGACTGCCGTCTAGAAGCCGAGCTGCAGCTTGCCGTCCTTGACGACCTCGACCCCATTGGCGGTCACGGTCGCGTTGGTGAGGAAGAACAGCACCTCGCCGTTCGAGGAGCGGTTGGTGCCGCCCGACTCCCAGTTGTCGCCGATGGCCAGCCGGACCACCCCGGCGCCGTACCCGTAGTAGGGCATGAAGCCGGACCGGAGGACGGCCGGCAGTGCCGGGTTGGTACTGATGATGAACTCCGCGGGAAGCGCCTTGTCCCCGGTCGCCTCCTGCCAGCGCTTGACCACCTCGGGCTGGCCCTGCAGCCCCTCGAGCTTCGCGACCCTTCCCCCCACGAACATCGCGCGGATCGCCGGCGACCGGGTGTCGAAGCTGCTGTAGCCCACGATGGTCCCGCGGACGTTGCGCAGGTCGGTGGTGCGGAACAGGCTGGCGGGGAGTTCCTCCTCGCGGTCGCGCACCGACCGGGCATCGCCCACCTTGGCCCGGGTGGCGCTGCCGGTGTTCCGGTGGACCCGGGCGCTCGAGGGGACGTCGAAGGTGATGTCGGTGCCGTTGGGCGCAGTGACCCGCACCGTCGCCCCCCGCACCACCCGCTCCACCGCCGCGATCCGTCCCAGCAGCTGGTCAGGCGGGACGGCGATGGCCGCCGCGTACAGCCGCTCCACCGAGTCCGCCTCGGCGGCGTCGGGCGGGAGGAACCAGTGGTAGTGGATGCTCCGGACCGACGACTTCTCGACCAGCCGCTCGAACAGCCGGCCCTCGACTTCGCGCTTGAGCGGCAGCCAGATGGCGGCGTCCGCCTCCTGGAAGAGCGACTCCCACCCGGCCTTCAGGGCGTCCTGCTCGGCTTCCGGCATCGCCTTGAACTCGGCGGCTGAGGGCGGAACGAGTTCACGGTACTCCGCCCCGGCCTTCTGGATCGCCGCCCGGAGGGGCGCCGCGACCCCGCGGTCGGCGGCCGGATCCCAGAAGATGATCACCCGCTCGCCCTGGGCGAGCTGCCACGTGCGGTTGACGATCAGGTCGGCCAGCCGGGCGTGGTCCACCCGGGGCCGCGAGGTGATCTGGGCGAGGAGGGGAGTCGCCCAGAAGACAATCGAGAGCGGTAGCAAGCGGAGTGGGCGCACGTCGCCTTCCTTGCGCAGGGGGAGTTACCCGGCAAATTAATGCTTCCCTCGCCCCGGACCATGATGCGCACCCTGCTCCTCTGCCTGGCCGCGGCCGGCACCTTGTCGGCCCAGGAACCGATCACCCGGGCCGAGTACCAGGCCCGGCGCGATTCGCTCGCCGCCCGGATCGGAACCGGCGTGGTGATCGCCTTCGGTGGCGTGACGCCGACGACCGACTACGGTCCGTTCTACCAGCTGCCCGCCTTCCACTACCTGACGGGGTACCAGCTGG